>NZ_JBEXSR010000032.1:45214-109662 GCF_040613735.1 Streptomyces sp. NPDC006235 | reverse complement strand
CGGCGCCGGGGGGGGGGGGGCGCCGGCCCACCCCGCGGGCGGGCGGGCCCCCCACCCCGCCTTCCCGGCACCCGACCTTTTGACAAGCCCTCGAGGAAAACCAAGGAAGACATGAGCAACGGATCCTTCCCGGCACGGCGGCAGGACGCCCCGGACTCCGTCCGCGGCGACGCCTGGCCCGTAGTCCCGCTCGCTGTGGCCCTGCTGCTGCTCCGCTGGCAGGGAGAGCACACCTGGGCGTACGTCACCGCGGCCGTGATCGGCGGCCTCGGGCTCCTGGCGGCGCTGATCGGACTCACCGAGTGCGTCAAGGCCGTACGGCGCGGACTCGCGCCCGGCAAGGTCGTCTGGGTCGTCGCCGTCCTGTTGCTCGCGAGCTTCGGCCTGGTGCACCAACTGATCGTGGCCTGAGGCGGGTTACCAGAGATGACCAAGGCGACGATCGAAGTGTCGGGGCTGGCCAAGACGTACGCGAAGAAGCGCGTCGTCGACGGCCTGTCCTTCACCGTGAAACCCGGAACCGTCACGGGTTTCCTGGGCCCGAACGGGGCCGGCAAGACCACCACCCTGCGCATGCTGCTGGGCCTCACCCGGCCCGACGCCGGCACCGCGCTCATCGGCGGGCGCGCCTACCACGAGCACCCCGAACCCCTCCGGGTCGTCGGCGCGTTGATGGACGCCCGCTGGGCCCACCCCAAGCGCTCCGCCCGCGCCCATCTGACCTGGCTGGCCCGCAGCAACCGGATCCCCGTCCAGCGGGTCGACGAGGTGCTCGCCCAGGTCGGGCTCGCCGACGTGGCGGGCAAGCGGGTCGGCGGGTTCTCGCTCGGCATGGCACAGCGCCTCGGGCTGGCGGGAGCGCTGCTGGGCGATCCGGGCGTCCTCGTCCTCGACGAACCCGCCAACGGCCTCGACCCCGAGGGCATCGCCTGGATGCGGGGACTGCTGCGCGCACTGGCGGCCGAGGGACGCACCGTCTTCGTCTCCAGCCATCTGCTCGCCGAGATGGCCCAGTTGGCGGACGACGTGGTGATGATCGGACGCGGGAAACTGATCACCCAGGGCTCCGTCTCCGACCTCACCTCGCTCAGCTCCGCGGAGGAGGTGCTCCTCCGGGCCGAGGAACCGGAGCGGCTGCGCGCCCTGGTCGCGGAGCACGGAGCGAGCGTCGTCGAGGCACCCGACCGCGCCGATGCGCTGCTCGTCTCCGGGATGAGCAGCGAGGACATCGGCAGGGCGGCGGCCCGGGCCGGACTGGCCCTGTTCGAACTGGCGCCGCGCCGCCGCACGGTCGAGGACGCCTACCTGAAGCTCACGGCCGATGCGGTCGAGTACCGGGGCTCCGTACAGCAGCCGGTGGAAGGGAGCCGGGCATGAGCACGGCCGTACTGCGGACGGAAGTCGACAAACTGCGGTCGCTGACCTCGACGTGGTGGTTCCTCGGCATCACCGCCGCGGTGTCGCTCGCCCTGAGCGGCTTCGGGGTGCGCGAGACGGCGGAAGGACAGGAGCCGGGCATCGCCGACGTCCTGACGGGACCGGCCTTCGCCCAGCTGCTCATCATGGTCTTCGCCGCCCGTTCGGCCACCATGGAGTTCCGCACGGGCACGATCTGGGCCTCCCGGCTGGCCGTGCCGTCCTGGCAGCGGCTGCTCACGGGCAAGGCGGCGGTCGTCGCCGGGGTCGCCGCACTCGCCGGGGCGGTCCTGATGGCCGGTGGCCTCGCCGTGGCGGCGCTGGCGGAGCCCACCGCGCGGCTCACCCCGCACTCCGGACTCGACTGGCGCCAGCTCCTCACCGTCCCCGTGGCGTTCGCGATCACCGCGGTGATCGGACTCGCGGTCGGGCTGCTGCTCAAGAGCGGGGGCGCGACCGTGGCGGTCGTGCTGGTGTGGTCCCTGGTGGCCGAGCCCGCGCTGGGCGCCACGGGCGAATGGCTGCTCAGCGTCGACATCGGTGCCTGGCTGCCCTTCATCGCGCTCAGCGACTTCCAGGGCCAGCCCGGCGGGACGCCGTTCCCCGGTGGCCCCTACGCGGCGGGTCTCTACGTCGCACTCCTCGCCGCCGGGCTGCTGGCAGCGGCAATCCGGGTCCAGGAACGCAGGGAGCCCTGACGGGACCGGAGCCCCGGAGCCCCGGAGATCCGGAGTCCCGGAGATCCGGAGTCCCGGAGATCCGGAGTCCCGGAGATCCGGAGTCCCGGAGATCCGGAGGCCCGGAGTCCCGGAGATCCGGAGTCCCGGAGATCCGGAGTCCCGGAGATCCGGAGGCCCGGAGTCCCGGAGATCCGGAGGCCCGGAGGCCCGGAGGCCCGGAGGCCCGGAGTCCCGGAGTCCCGGAGTCCCGGAGGCCCGGAGGCCCGGAGATCCGGAGGCCCGGAGTCCCGGAGGCCCGGAGATCCGGAGGCCCCGAGACCCCGGGAGGGGACCCCGCCGACCCCCCGGACGCGGCTCCCCTCCCGGCCCGGCCCGCGCGGCGGTGCCGGAAGTCCCGGTGAATCGTTGGTCGAATGGGTTGGCCAGAGCTTGGCCACTGCCTACCATCGATCACCGCAAGACCTTGTGCACCGTCGCACAATCTCCTCGGGAGGTCTCCTTGCACCGCCGCCGTCGCACCGCGCTCGTCCTCACCGCCGCGATCGCCGCCGCGGCGCCCCTTCTCACCGCCTGCGGCAACGACGCGCATCCCGGCGCGGCGGCCGTGGTGGGTGGCCAGCGGATCACCGTCTCGCAGCTGGAGGACCGGGTCGGCGAGGTCCGCGCGGCCCAGCGGGCGGCCGTGCGGGACGACGCCCAGTACCAGCAGGCCA
Source organism: Streptomyces sp. NPDC006235 (assembly GCF_040613735.1). NCBI lineage: Bacteria > Bacillati > Actinomycetota > Actinomycetes > Kitasatosporales > Streptomycetaceae > Streptomyces > Streptomyces sp. NPDC006235. The sequence goes on along the minus strand of NZ_JBEXSR010000032.1, from coordinate 106,853 downwards.
TCGCCGGCACCGGCACGCTCACTCGCGACACCCTGCACACCATGGTCCTCGACCGGGTGCTGCACCGCGCCGCCCAGGACGCCGGTGTCACCGTCACCCGCAGGGACATCCAGGAGATGCGGGCCGGCCTGGAGGAGCAGGCCGGCGGGGCCAAGGCGCTGGAGACCACCTGGCTCCAGCAGTACGGCATCCCGCCGCAGCGCCTGGAGGAGAACCTCCGCCTCCAGCTGGAGGCCCAGAAGCTTGCGCAGAAGCTCGGCACCGACACCAACCGTCCCGAGTTCTGGAAGGCCCTGTCCGAGGCATCCAAGGACCTGAACGTCGACCTCAACCCGCGTTACGGCACCTGGGACGTCCAGAAGAGCAGCCGCGCCGACGCGAAGACGCCGTGGGTACGGGACGTGTCGGCGGCGCAGGCGCAGCAGAACATGTAGGAGCACGGGCCCAGGTGCCTGGGTGCCCAGGGGGCCTGTCCAGGGGCTGTGGATGACTTCCGGGGTTGTCGGCGGCGTGGGATAGCTTCGAATCGTGAACGCCAACAGCCCCGAAGCCCCCGGCCGCATCGTCCTGCTCACCACCAGCCACCGTGTCGCCCCCGGCCTGCTGTCCTGGCCCGCCTGGCAGGCGCTGCACGCGGCCGACCAGGTGCTGTGCGCGGACGGCGCGCACCCGCAGCTGCCGTATCTGCGCGAGGCGGGGATCACCGTCGACGAGGCGTCGCCGACGGCCGAGGAACTGGTCGACGCCTGCGCCGGCGGCCGCACGCTGGTCGTCGTGGCGACGGGCGAGGGCGAGCCGGTCCTGACGGACGGCCTGGCCCGCCTCGCCGGCACCGGCCGCGTCGCCATGCCCGAGCTGGAGCTGCTCCCCGCGTCCTACGACCTGCCGGGCGCCCGCCTGCTCGATCTCGTCCAGGTCATGGACCGTATCCGCGCCGAGTGCCCGTGGTCGTCCCAGCAGACGCACAAGGGCCTGGCCAAGTACGGCATCGAGGAGGCGTACGAACTCGTCGAGGCGATCGAGGAGGGCGACCGCGACGAACTGCGCGAGGAGCTCGGTGACGTCCTCCTCCAGGTCGTCTTCCACGCCCGGATCGCCGAGGACGACCTGGAGAGCCCCTTCTCCGTCGACGACGTCGCCGCCGGCATCGTGAACAAGCTGATCCACCGCCACCCGCATGTCTTCGGCGACGAGACGGCCACCACGCCCGAGGAGGTCAAGGCGCACTGGCTGCGCACCAAGGCGGTCGAGAAGCAGCGCAGCTCGATCACCGAGGGCATCCCCCTCGGCCAGCCCGGCCTGGCCCTCGCCGCCAAGCTGGCGTCCCGGGCCCGCACCGCCGGCCTGGACATACCGCTCCCGCCGGTCGAGGGCATCGGCTACGAGCTGCTGGCCCTGGCCGTCCGCGCGGAGGCGGAGGGCGTCGACCCGGAGGCGGCCCTGCGAGCGGCGGCCCGCGCGTACCGGGACGCGATCAGGGAGGCGGAGCAGGGCTGAGACCGGCCGGGGAGGAGAGGGGAGGAAGGGGAGGGGAGGGGGGGGGAGGGCGGGGAGCCGGATACCGTCGGGGAGTGACCGACCAGCCCCAGCCCAGCACCCCGGCCGCCGCTCCCGACCTCTTCACCTGGGAGTTCGCGAGCAACCCCTACCCCGCCTACGCCTGGCTCCGCGAGCACGCCCCCGTGCACCGCACCAAGCTGCCCAGCGGCGTGGAGGCCTGGCTGGTCACGCGGTACGCCGACGCCAAGCAGACGCTCGCCGACCACCGGCTCTCCAAGAACCCGGCGCATCACGACGAGCCCGCGCACGCCAAGGGCAAGACCGGGATCCCCGGCGAGCGCAAGGCCGAGCTGATGACGCACCTGCTCAACATCGACCCGCCGGACCACACCCGACTGCGGCGGCTCGTCTCCAAGGCGTTCACGCCCCGCCGGGTCGCCGAGTTCGCGCCGCGGGTGCAGGAGCTCACCGACACCCTCATCGACGGGTTCGCGCGGAAGGGGTCCGCCGACCTCATCCACGAGTTCGCGTTCCCGCTCCCCATCTACGCCATCTGCGACCTGCTCGGCGTCCCCCGCGAGGACCAGGACGACTTCCGCGACTGGGCGGGGATGATGATCCGTCATCAGGGCGGGCCCAGGGGCGGCGTGGCGCGGTCCGTGAAGAAGATGCGCGGCTACCTCGCCGACCTCATCCACCGCAAGCGGGAGGCGCTGCCCGACGAGCCCGCCCCTGGCGAGGACCTCATCTCCGGCCTGATCCGCGCCTCCGACCACGGTGAGCACCTCACCGAGAACGAGGCCGCGGCCATGGCCTTCATCCTGCTGTTCGCCGGCTTCGAGACCACCGTGAACCTGATCGGCAACGGGACCTACGCCCTGCTCACCCACCCCGAGCAGCGCGCGCGCCTCCAGGCGTCCCTCGCCGCCGGGGAGACCGGCCTCCTGGAGACCGGCGTCGAGGAACTCCTGCGCTTCGACGGCCCCGTCGAACTCGCCACCTGGCGGTTCGCCACCCAGCCCCTCACCATCGGCGGGCAGCACATCGCGGCCGGCGACCCGGTCCTCGTCGTCCTGGCCGCCGCGGACCGGGATCCGGAGCGGTTCGCCGATCCGGACGTGCTGGACCTCGCCCGCCGTGACAACCAGCACCTCGGCTACGGCCACGGCATCCACTACTGCCTCGGCGCCCCGCTCGCCCGCCTGGAGGGCCAGAGCGCGCTCGCCACGCTCCTCACCCGCCTTCCGGACCTGCGGCTCGCCGCGGATCCGGCCGAGCTGAGATGGCGCGGCGGCCTCATCATGCGCGGGCTGCGCACGCTGCCGGTGGAGTTCTCACCGAATAAACATGACACGCCGTCAGGCCTGTGATCTTCACGTGATCTGCGCGGCATGAACTTGTGACAAGTGATCGTCTGCCGATACGTTCACCCATCATCAGCGCGGCCCGGGAAACCCTGCGCCGCGCCGGTCACTGCTGTCTCGCGAAAGGTCTCCGTATGCTCTCCGGGAACGGTCGGCACCGTCGCCCCCGCCAGGCTCCGGCTCTCCTCGTCGCGGCCGGGGTCACCGGCTCCGCCATCGCGATCCCGCTCCTCGGAGCCTCCGGTGCCAGCGCGGCCGACGGCACGACCTGGGACCGGGTCGCGGACTGCGAGACCGGCGGCGCCTGGAGCCAGAACAGCGGCAACGGATACTTCGGCGGCCTCCAGTTGTCCCAGGAGGACTGGGAGAACCACGGCGGCCTCGACTACGCCCCGAGCGCCGACCTGGCCAGCCGCTCCCAGCAGATAGCCGTGGCCGAGAGAATCCTCGCCGACCAGGGGGTCGGCGCCTGGCGCACCTGCGGTCTGCTCTCCGGCCTCGAACAGGACAAGGGCTCGGGCGCGTCCGACTCGTCCGCTCCGACGGACTCGCCCGGACTGCTCGACTCCTCCGAGTCGGACGAAACCACCAACTCCGACAAGTCACCTGATTCTTCCGATTCCTCGACGCAGGACCAGTCGCAGGATCCGTCCCGGGAGCAGTCCCAGGACCAGCCCCGGGATCAGTCGCAGGAGCAGGAGCCCGGCAGCTCCCCGTCACCCACTCCCGAGAGTGGCGAGCCCGGCAAGTCGCCGCATGACGACCGCTCTTCCGCCCCGACCGACACCACTTCCGGCCGCCACCGCGGCCCCAGCGCCGACGAGGACGCCAAGGCCGAGGACGGCCGTCCGTCCGGGTCCGCCGGACGGCACGCCTCGCGCGACGGCGAGGCCGCCCGGGAGGTGGCGGACGGCTCCTATACCGTCCGCCCCGGCGACAGCCTCTGGTCCATCGCGAACTCTCTTGACCTCAGCGGCGGATGGCACGCGCTCTACGTCGGGAACGAGACGGCTGTCGGCACCGACCCGAACCTCATCCGCCCCGGTCAGAAGCTCACGGTAGGGGTCGAAGCGGACGAGCGGTAGCCGGTGGGGCAGTACGGAAACGGGGGCGGAAGTCACCCCGAAACCGTGCGAGTTCACGTCCCCGTTCGTGGCTAATGTCCTTTATCGGTGCGGTGAGAGATAGATCTCAGAAGCCCTGATCGTCTTTGAAATTCCGCGGATCTCATGTCTACGGTCATGACCGCTCGTCACCGCGAGCCCCGGCTGCCGCAACGCCGAATCCTGCCAGCGGCCGCACGGGAACAGTCGTCGCGTCAAGCGCCGTAGGCAGGAGCGGGGGACCCAAGGTAAGTGCCCTACCGGCCGGTTGTGCCGGAAGGGCTTGGGGTGAAGCCGCGTCCCGGGAGGGACGCGGCCGGGCAACTCAACCGGCCCGAACCCGACAGCTCACCTCGCAGGCGTCGGTGAGGGGATCTCTCCATGCTGTTTTCCGGCAAGGGCACGCACCGCCGTCCGTCCAAGGCCTCTCGGGTCATCGCCATCGCCGGTGTCACCGGTGCCGCCGTCGCCGCCCCGCTGATGGCGGCCGGCAACGCCTCCGCCGCCACCGCCTCCGAGTGGGACGCCGTCGCCCAGTGCGAGTCCGGCGGCAACTGGTCCATCAACACCGGCAACGGCTACTACGGCGGTCTGCAGTTCTCCGCCTCCACCTGGTCCGGCTACGGCGGCACCAAGTACGCCTCCACCGCCGACCAGGCCACCAAGTCCCAGCAGATCGAGATCGCCGAGAAGGTTCTCGCGAGCCAGGGCAAGGGTGCCTGGCCGGTCTGCGGCAAGGGCCTGTCGAGCGCCGGCTACAGCGGCGGCTCCGAGCAGAGCAGCGGCTCCACCGAGACCCGCCAGACCGAGCAGCAGCCGGCCTCCCGCTCCGACGAGCGCCCGGCCCAGACCCAGAAGACCCAGAAGACCGTCACCACCCCGACCGGCAAGAAGGTCAAGAAGGGCGACGGCGAGTACAAGGTCGTCAAGGGTGACACCCTCAGCTCCATCGCGACCGAGCAGAAGGTCGAGGGCGGCTGGGAGAAGCTGTTCGACCTGAACAAGGACATCATCACGGACGCCAACCTGATCTACCCGGGCCAGCAGCTGCACCTGAAGTAAGCAGCGGCCCACCCCCGTCCCCCACGGGCTCCCCGCCCCGGCGCGTCACCCCCCGTGCGCGCCGGGGCGGGGTTTTTTCTGCCGGTCTTTTTCTGCCGGTCTTTGCGATCCGGCTTTGTTCCGTTCGGAAACAATTTACTCTCGGTTCTGTCCATGGGGTGGGCGACCCGGTGGCCGATCGCCCGGAGCCGGTTAGGCTCATGTCGCGAGCCACCGCGGCCCGCGCCTCGCCGGGCCCCCGCGGCCCGCGTACCCGCGTCACATGAAGAAGGAGATGCTCGTGCCGTCCATCGACGTCGTCGTAGCCCGGGAAATCCTGGACTCCCGAGGCAACCCCACGGTCGAGGTCGAGGTCGGCCTCGACGACGGCAGCACCGGTCGTGCCGCCGTCCCGTCCGGCGCCTCCACGGGCGCCTTCGAGGCCATCGAGCTGCGTGACGGCGACTCGAACCGCTACCTCGGCAAGGGTGTGGAGAAGGCCGTCCTCGCGGTCATCGAGCAGATCGGCCCGGAGCTCGTCGGCTACGACGCCACCGAGCAGCGCCTGATCGACCAGGCCATGTTCGACCTGGACGCCACCGACAACAAGGGCTCCCTCGGCGCCAACGCCATCCTCGGCGTCTCCCTCGCCGTCGCCCACGCAGCCTCCGAGGCCAGCGACCTGCCGCTGTTCCGCTACCTGGGCGGTCCGAACGCGCACCTGCTGCCGGTGCCGATGATGAACATCCTGAACGGCGGCTCGCACGCCGACTCCAACGTGGACATCCAGGAGTTCATGATCGCCCCGATCGGCGCGGAGTCCTTCTCCGAGGCCCTGCGCTGGGGCGCCGAGGTCTACCACACGCTGAAGAAGGTTCTGAAGAGCAAGGGCCTGGCCACCGGCCTCGGCGACGAGGGCGGCTTCGCCCCGAACCTCGGCTCCAACCGCGAGGCCCTCGACCTCATCCTCGAGGCGATCAACGAGGCCGGCTACACCCCCGGCGAGCAGATCGCCCTGGCCCTCGACGTGGCCGCGTCCGAGTTCTACAAGGACGGCGTCTACACCTTCGAGGGCAAGGAGCGCTCGGCGGCCGAGATGACCGAGTACTACGCGGAGCTCGTCGACGCGTACCCGCTCGTCTCCATCGAGGACCCGCTGTTCGAGGACGACTGGGAGGGCTGGAAGACCATCACCGCCAAGCTCGGTGACAAGGTCCAGCTCGTCGGCGACGACCTGTTCGTCACCAACCCCGAGCGCCTCGCCCGCGGCATCGAGGAGGGCGCCGCCAACGCGCTCCTGGTCAAGGTCAACCAGATCGGCTCTCTGACCGAGACCCTGGACGCCGTCGAGCTGGCCCAGCGCAACGGCTTCAAGTGCATGATGTCCCACCGCTCCGGCGAGACCGAGGACGTCACCATCGCCGACCTGGCCGTCGCCACCAACTGCGGCCAGATCAAGACCGGCGCCCCGGCCCGCTCCGAGCGCGTCGCCAAGTACAACCAGCTGCTGCGCATCGAGGAGATCCTCGACGACGCGGCGGTGTACGCCGGCCGCAGCGCGTTCCCGCGCTTCAAGGGCTGACCCGGCCACAAGACGCAGCGTCGTACGTACGTCCCCGTACGCGGTCCCGTACCGTGTCCGGGGACGTACGCGCGTATGACGGTGGAGCGGGAGGCGGACAGACATGGCCGTGAAGGACCGGGACCGGTTCTCCACCGCGACCAGGATCCGGCTGCTCGGCGAGCAGACCGCGGCCCGGGTCTACCGTTCCCAGACCAAGCGCCAGGCCCGCCGCTCCCGGCTGACCGGCCGGGCCGCGCTGCTCGCCCTGGTGATGTGCTCGCTGATCGTGGCCCTGGCCTACCCGATGCGGGAGTACGTCTCGCAGCGCGCCGAGATCGACGACCTCCAGCGCGAACAGCAGCAGGCCCGGCAGCGCGTCGAACGGCTGCGCGACCAGAAGGCGCGCTGGCAGGACGACGCGTACGCGGAGCAGCAGATCCGGAAGCGGTTGCACTACGTCATGCCGGGGGAGACGGGATTCATCGTCGTCGACCCGCACGCGGCGAGGCAGTCGCACGCCGACCTCGGGGCGGCCGACCGTCCCTGGTACTCGAACGTCTGGGACGGGGTCGACAAGGCCGACGCCTCCGACCAGTGAAGTGACCCGAGAGAACACCCAGAGAAAGACAGCCTGAACACAGTCATGGAAACGCCCCCGCCGACCACTCCGCGCACCGAGCCCACCGACGCGGACGTCGAGGCCTTCAAGCAGCAGCTCGGCCGGCCCCCGCGCGGCCTGCGCGCGATCGCGCACCGGTGCCCGTGCGGGCAGCCCGACGTCGTCGAGACGGCCCCGCGGCTGCCGGACGGCACGCCGTTCCCCACGCTGTACTACCTGACGTGCCCGAAGGCGAACTCGGCGATCGGCACGCTGGAGGCGAACGGCGTGATGAAGGAGATGACCGAGCGGCTGGCCTCGGACCCGGAGCTGGCGGCGGCGTACCGGGCGGCGCACGAGGACTACATCCGGCGCCGTGACGAGATCGAGGAGCTGCAGAACTTCCCGAGCGCGGGCGGCATGCCGGACCGGGTGAAGTGCCTGCACGTGCTGGTGGCGCACTCGCTGGCCGCGGGGCCGGGTGTGAACCCGCTGGGCGACGAGGCGCTGGCGATGCTGCCGGAGTGGTGGCGCAAGGGTGCGTGTGTGACGACCGTCGAGGAGGACGCCCAGTGACCCGTGTCGCCGCCGTGGACTGCGGTACGAACTCCATCCGGCTCCTGGTCGCCGACGCCACTGTGTCCGATGGCGCCTCCGGCGCGGGTGCCACCGGCGAGCTGGTCGACCTGGACCGACGGATGACGATCGTGCGGCTGGGGCAGGGCGTCGACCGCACCGGCCGGCTCGCCCCCGAGGCGCTGCAGCGGACCTTCGCGGCGTGCCGCGAGTACGCCGGGATCATCAAGGAGCACGGGGCGGAGCGGCTGCGGTTCGTGGCGACCTCCGCCTCCCGGGACGCCGAGAACCGGGACGAGTTCGTGCACGGCGTGCTGGACATCCTGGGCGTCGAGCCCGAGGTGATCTCCGGGGACCAGGAGGCCGAGTTCTCCTTCACCGGCGCCACCAAGGAGCTCGCCGGGCGCGACCACCTGCCCAAGCCCTACCTCGTCGTGGACATCGGCGGCGGCTCGACCGAGTTCGTCGTCGGCGACGACCATGTCCGTGCGGCCCGCTCGGTGGACATCGGCTGTGTCCGCATGACCGAGCGGCACCTGGTCCGGGACGGGGTGGTGAGCGACCCGCCCTCCACGGAGCAGATCGCGGCGATGCGGGCGGACATCGAGGCCGCCCTCGACCTCGCCGAGGAGACGGTTCCGCTGCGCGAGGCCCGCACGCTGGTGGGCCTGGCCGGGTCCGTGACGACCGTGTCGGCGATCGCGCAGGATCTGCCCGAGTACGACTCGGCCGCCATCCACCACTCCCGTGTCTCCCACGACCGGGTCCGCGAGATCACCGAGTGGCTGCTGCGCTCCACGCACGCCGAGCGCGCGGCCGTGCCCTCCATGCACCCGGGCCGGGTCGACGTGATCGGGGCGGGAGCCCTCGTCCTGCTGTCGATCATGGAGCGGATCGGCGCGGAGGAGGTCGTCGTCAGCGAGCACGACATCCTCGACGGCATCGCCTGGTCCGTCGCCTAGCCCGCTTCTGAGCAGGCATGGATCACGAATGAGCGCCTCCGGGGAGTCCGGGTGACCCCCCGGCGGCAGCCCGTCGGAAAAGTTCGTGAAGTTCTTCACAAGGAATTCGGCCCTCCCGAGCGATCAGAGGGGTCCGGTTGACCCGTCCGGGGGCTGAACAGGCCTTTGAACATGTTCAGAAGCATGGTATGGAGGTGTCCGGAGAGGTGCGGGAAGGGGCGCCCCGGGAGGGCCTCACGGAGGGTCCTCGGGTGCAGAGAGGCAGCTCACGCGGCATTGACAACGGTCCGGGGTGCATAAAGGCTCCCGGTTGTCACCATGACATGGATCACGCGAGCCGCGGAGGATAACACACACCCCACCCGAGCTTGTGAAGGGGCGCACGATCCACCCCCCTCAGGCGGGTGGATACTCGATGGCATGAGCACCACGGAGCGTCCCAGGATCCTCGTAGTAGGCGGTGGGTACGTAGGCCTGTACGCAGCTCGACGCATTCTGAAGAAGATGCGTTACGGAGAGGCGACCGTCACGGTCGTCGACCCCCGGTCGTACATGACCTACCAGCCCTTCCTCCCCGAAGCCGCCGCCGGCAACATCTCCCCGCGCCACGTCGTCGTCCCGCTGCGACGCGTGCTGCCGAAGGCGGAGGTCCTCACCGGCCGGGTCACCACCATCGACCAGGACCGCAAGGTCGCCACGATCGCCCCGCTGGTGGGCGAGGCGTACGAGCTGCCCTTCGACTACCTGGTCGTCGCGCTCGGCGCGGTCTCCCGCACCTTCCCGATCCCCGGCCTCGCCGAGCAGGGCATCGGCATGAAGGGCATCGAGGAGGCCATCGGCCTGCGCAACCACGTCCTCGAGCAGCTCGACAAGGCCGACTCCACCACCGACGAGGAGATCCGCCGCAAGGCGCTCACCTTCGTCTTCGTGGGCGGCGGTTTCGCCGGTGCGGAGACCATCGGCGAGGTCGAGGACCTGGCCCGGGACGCGGCGAAGTACTACAAGAACGTGTCCCGTGAGGACATGCGCTTCATCCTGGTCGACGCCGCCGACAAGATCCTCCCCGAGGTCGGCCCCAAGCTCGGCAAGTACGGCAAGGAGCACCTCGAGGGCCGCGGCGTCGAGGTCTACCTGTCCACCTCCATGGACTCCTGCGTCGACGGCCACGTGGTGCTGAAGAACGGCCTGGAGGTCGACTCCAACACCATCGTCTGGACCGCCGGCGTCAAGCCGAACCCGGTCCTGTCCCGCTACGGCCTGCCCCTCGGGCCCCGCGGCCACGTGGACTGCGAGACCACGCTCCAGGTCAAGGGCACCGACTACATCTGGGCCGCGGGCGACAACGCCCAGGTCCCGGACCTCGTCGGCCGCAAGGCGGGCAACGAGAACGCCTGGTGCCCGCCGAACGCGCAGCACGCGCTGCGGCAGGCCCGCGTCCTCGGCGACAACGTCCTGTCCGGCATGCGGGGCTTCCCGCAGAAGGACTACTCCCACGCCAACAAGGGCGCGGTGGCCGGGCTCGGCCTCCACAAGGGCGTGGCGATGATCGTCATGGGCAAGATGAAGATCAAGCTCAAGGGCCGCCTCGCCTGGTACATGCACCGTGGCTACCACGGCATGGCGATGCCGACCTGGAACCGCAAGATCCGCGTCTTCGCCGACTGGACGCTCGGCATGTTCCTCAAGCGCGAGGTCGTCTCGCTCGGCGCCATCGAGACGCCGCGCGAGGAGTTCTACGAGGCCGCCAAGCCGGCCCCGGTCGCCGCCGCGCCGAAGGAGAAGTCCGAGGCCAAGGCCAAGGAGAAGACCGAGGAGAAGGCCAAGGCCTCCTGACCTCCGGTCGGTCACCCGCCTGACGAAGGACCTCCCGCCATCCGTGGTGCGGGAGGTCCTTCGGCGTTCCCGTTCCCTCGGCGTGGTGGTTTTGCCCAGTCATGACGCGTGCCGGGGACTGCGCGAAGGCCCCGCAGGTGTTTACGTGGTGTCGGACATTCCGGGATTCCCGTCACGGAGGTGTACACCATGGCAGACGCCGCGCCGCGGCTCCAGGGCCTCTTCGCACAGTTGCTGGGAGCACCACTACCCGTGCGCATCCGCGCCTGGGACGGTTCGCAGGCGGGCCCGCCGGGCGCGCCGACCCTGGTCGTACGCAACCGCCGCGCGCTGCGCCGCCTGCTGTGGAAGCCGGGCGAACTGGGCCTGGCCCGGGCCTGGGTGGCGGGCGATCTCGACATCGACGGCGACCTCTACACCACCCTCGACCTGCTGGCCGGCCACATCTGGGAGCGCGACGAGGACGCCCGCACCCTCGCCCAGGCCCTGCGCGACCCCGAGGTCCGCACCGCCGTACGCGGGCTCGTCAAGCTCGCCGGGACCCCGCTGCCGCCCGCCCCGCCCCGCGAGGAGGCCCGCCGGCCGCGCCGCAACCTGCACACCAAGCGCAGCGACAGACGCGCCATCAGCCACCACTACGACGTCGGCAACGACTTCTACGAGATCGTCCTCGGGCCGTCCATGGTGTACTCCTGCGCCTACTGGCCCAGCCCCGACAGCACCCTCGAACAGGCCCAGTACGACAAGCTCGAGCTGGTCTGCCGCAAGCTCGGCCTGACCCCCGGTCAGCGGCTGCTCGACGTCGGCTGCGGCTGGGGCTCCATGGCCATCCACGCGGCCCGCGAACACGGCGTGAGTGTCGTCGGCGTCACCCTCTCCCAGGAGCAGGCCGCCTACGCCCGCAAGCGCGTCGCCGACGAGGGCCTCACGGACAAGGTCGAGATCCGCGTCCAGGACTACCGCGACGTCCGCGACGGGCCCTACGACGCGATCTCCTCCATCGGCATGGCCGAACACGTCGGCGCCGAGCGGTACCTGGACTACGCCGGCGATCTGCACGGGCTGCTCAAGCCCGGCGGGCGGCTCCTCAACCACCAGATCGCGCGCCGCCCACAGCGCGACGAGACGGCGTACGACGTCGACGCCTTCATCGACTCCTACGTCTTCCCCGACGGGGAGCTCCAGCCCGTCGGCATGACCGTCGCGATGCTGGAGCGCGCCGGGTTCGAGGTGCGCGACGTCGAGTCGATCCGCGAGCACTACGCCCTCACCCTGCGGCAGTGGGTCGCCCGTCTGGAGGCCGGCTGGCAGCGTGCCGTCCAGCTCACCAGCCCGGGCCGGGCCCGCGTCTGGCGCCTGTACATGGCCGCCTCCGCGCTCGCCTTCGAACGCAACCGCATCGGCGTCAACCAGGTCCTGGCCGTCCGCACCCCCGAGTCCGGGGCGTCGGGCATGCCGCTGCGCGCCCGCACCTGGAACTGATCGTGGCAGGGCCCCGGTCCCCGCCGACGCGGACCGGGGCCGGGCGGTGTGGTGGCCGGGGAGAGGAGAACCGGGACCGCACCCGAGACGTCGAGGGCCCCTTTCCCACCGGGGAAAGGGGCCCTCGCATGTCCGGCGCTACTCCGCCTTGATCGCCTCCAGCATGTTCAGGCGGGCCGCCCGCCGGGCCGGCCACAGCGCGGCGAGGACACCCACCGTCGCGGCCAGCAGGAGGAAGATCCCCATCCGTGCCCAGGGCAGGATCAGTTCGTAGGTCGCCATCTTCGTGGCCAGCAGCTCACCGGCCGCCCAGCCGAAGAACACGCCCAGGCCGATGCCGAGCACCGCGCCGAACAGGGAGATCACCAAGGACTCCAGGCGGACCATCCGCTTGATGCCCTTGCGGTCCAGGCCGATCGCCCGGAGCATGCCGATCTCCTGGGAGCGTTCGAAGACCGACATGGCCAGGGTGTTGATGACACCGAGGACCGCCACGATCACCGCCATGGCGAGCAGGCCGTAGACCATGTTCAGCATCAGCGTGAACATCTGCGCGATCTCGTTGGAGATGTCCTGCTTGTCCTGGACCTTGACGGCCGGGTTGGTGCCGAGGGCCTTCTCCAGCTTGTCCTGGGTGGCACCGGATGTGCCGCCGGCGGTCTTCACCATGACCTTCATGTTGTACGGGTCCGACTCGTGCGGCGCGAGGATCTTCTCGTCGAGCAGGATGCCGCTCAGGAAGTCGTTGCTCTCGTACGTGCCGGCCACCGTGAGCTTCTGCTTCTTGCCGTCCTCGAAGGACACGGTGAAGGCGGAACCGGCCTTCCAGCCGAAGGACTTGGCGGTCTCGCTGTCCACGACGGCCTGGGTGCCGCCGACCTTGAAGGAACCGGTGTCGACCTTCGGGCCGGCCAGGTCGCCGATCGCGGCGCCGTTGACGCCGGTCAGGTACTCGGTCCGGCCGCCGATCCGGGAGACGGCGTTGAGCATCGGGCTGGTGGCGGTGACGCCGTCGGTGCGCTCCAGCTTCTTCTCGACGTCCGGCGACAGCGCGTTGCCGTTCGCCATGGACACCACGTAGTCCGCCTTGATCGACGACGACGCCATCTTCTCGATGGCCTGCTGGAGGCTGCCCGCCATCACCGTCATGCCGGTGATCAGGGTCAGGCCGATCATCAGCGCGGAGGCGGTGGCGGCCGTACGGCGCGGGTTGCGCACCGAGTTCTGCCGGGCCAGCTTGCCGGAGACCCCGAAGGCGCGCAGCACCGGCGCGGCGGCGGCGATCAGCGGGCGGGACAGCAAAGGGGTGAGGATGAACACACCGGTGATCAGCAGCACCGCGCCGAGGCCCATGGGGAGCTGGCCGTCCGAACCGTCCATGGTCGTGGCCACGAGGACCACCGCCACGCCCGCGGCCGAGACCAGGGCGCCCAGCGTGTTGCGCAGCACCAGCGACTTCGTCGTGGCCTTGGCGTGCACGCTGTTCATGGCCGCCACCGGCGGGATCTTCGCGGCCCGGCGGCCCGGCAGCCAGGCCGCCAGCATGGTGACCAGGATGCCGACCGCGAGCGCGGCGACGATCGTGGTGGGCTTGATGACCAGCGGCCCGTCGGGCACGGACCCGCCGAACGTCCCCATCAGGGAGCGCAGCCCGGCTCCGATGCCGATGCCCGCGACCAGCCCGGCCACGGCGGCGACCGCGCCCACGACGAACGCCTCGACGAGCACCGACCGCGTCACCTGCCGGCGGGAGGCGCCGACCGCCCGCATCAGCGCCAGCTCCTTGGTGCGCTGGGCGACCAGCATGGTGAAGGTGTTGGCGATGATGAAGGTGCCGACGAACAGGGCGATGCCGGCGAAGACCAGCAGGGCCGTCCGCATGCCGCTCATCGACTCGGAGATCGTCCGCGCCTGGTCGTCGGCGAGCTGCTTGCCGGTGGTGGTGGAGACGGTGCCCTCGGGCAGCGCCTTGTCCAGCTCCGCCTTCAGCGCGGCCTGCGAGACGCCCGGCTTCGCCTTGACGTCGATCTGGTCGTACACGCCCGCCTTGCCGAACAGCTTCTGGGCGGTCGCCGTGTCGAAGAGGGTGAGGCTGCCGCCGGCCGCTACGTTGCCGTCGTCGGTGGTGAAGATGCCGGTGATCTTCGGGGTCAGGACCGGCCCGTCGACCGACATGCGGAGGGTGTCGCCGACCTCGTACCCGGCGCGCTTCGCCGTCGCGGAGTCGATGAGGATCTCGCCCGGGCCCTTGGGGGCGTGACCGCCGACCAGGGGGTAGCGCGGGTCCTTGGCGCCCCAGTAGTTGCCGCCCTGCGACTGGAAGCCGTCGCCGATGAGCTTGCCGTCCTTGTCGGCGAGGGCGGTGAAGCCCTGCACGACGCCGATGGCGGACGCGGCCCCGGGGACCCGCTCGCTCTTGTCGAGGGTCGCCTGGGTCAGGTCGTGGAGCTTGCCGACCCGGTCGCCCTCGGCCTCCTGGTAGTCCGCCGTCATGGCGACGTCGACCTGGTCGAAGCCCTTGGCGGAACTCTTCTGGAAGGCGTCGGAGATGGTGTTGGTGAAGACCAGGGTCCCCGACACGAAGGCCACGCCGAGCATCACGGCGAGGACGGTCATCAGGAGCCGGGCCTTGTGCGCGAGCACGTTGCGCAAGGCGGTACGGAACATGGGTTTCTTCTTCTCAGTCCTGTCGGTCCTGACGGGGGATCAGCTGGTGCGGCCCTTGGCGTCGAACGCCTTCATGCGGTCCAGGACCGACTCGGCCGTCGGCCCGTACATCTCGTCGACGACCCGGCCGTCCGCGAGGAAGAGCACCCGGTCCGCGTAGGCCGCGGCCACCGGGTCGTGGGTCACCATCACCACCGTCTGGCCCAGTTCGCGCACGGAGTTGCGCAGGAAGCCCAGCACCTCGGCGCCCGAGCGCGAGTCGAGGTTTCCGGTGGGCTCGTCCCCGAAGATGATCTCGGGCCGGGAGGCCAGCGCCCGGGCCACGGCGACGCGCTGCTGCTGACCGCCCGACAGCTGGGAGGGCCGGTGGCCGAGCCGGTCCGCCAGACCGATCATCCGGATCACGGAGTCCAGCCACTCCTTGTCCGGCTTGCGGCCCGCGATGTCCATCGGAAGGGTGATGTTCTCCAGGGCCGTCAGGGTCGGCAGCAGGTTGAACGCCTGGAAGATGAAGCCGATCTTGTCCCGGCGCAGCTTCGTCAACTGCTTGTCCTTCAGCGAGCCGAGCTCGGTGTCGCCGATGCGCACCGACCCGGAGGAGAAGGTGTCGAGACCGGCCACACAATGCATCAGGGTCGACTTGCCGGAGCCGGAGGGGCCCATGATCGCGGTGAACTCGGCCTGCCGGAAGTCGACGGAGACCCGGTCCAGGGCGACCACCTGGGTCTCACCCTGTCCGTAGATCTTCGACAGATCCGTGGCGCGCGCGGCCACGGTGGTGGCCCGGTCGGTGAGCGGTGCGGTGGTCACGGGATGGCACTCCTGTCGGACGACGGTGTTCTTGGAAGGACTCGTTGTTCTTGGGACTCGTTCCATCGTCCGGGGCCCACGCCGCCGTGTAGTCACCCGTTGTTCCGGTTCCGAGGGCCGACTCCGGTCTGACCGCGAGCGGCGGAGTCATACCTGGGGATGACGAACGCCCCTGAGGGGACCGGGTGTCGGGAACCGCGCGTTCCGGATGTCGGGGAAACGGGTGGTCAAGTGTCAAGAACAGGTGGAGTGCCCTCGTTCGAGCGGTGAAATTCCGTCATTCCGGCTGCGCTGCCGACGGCCGCACGCAAGGCTATTGGCAAGTGCGGATGGCGCGTTCCGTGTGCTGATGCACCCTCAGACGTCAATAAAATAAGACAACATCGGTCCGCCCTTCCGCTGTTCGGGGGACACGTCCCGATAGTCTCGGAACCTCGATGCGGAGCCCATGGCCTGCCCGGATGGTGGAATGCAGACACGGCGAGCTTAAACCTCGCTGCCCCTTCGCGGGCGTGCCGGTTCGAGTCCGGCTCCGGGCACCTTCCGATCCCTGTGTGGTCCATTGAGAAGTTCACGGCGTGACCGTTGACAGCGGTCGCATGCCGTCAGAGACTCACATCCGATAACGGTGAAGGAATTTTCACCTGACGAACGCATGGACGAACGGATGGGAAGGGGTCGCCCGATGCGCACCACCGTCGGCATCATCGGAGCCGGCCCCGCCGGCCTCCTCCTGGCCCGGCTGCTCCACAACGCCGGCATCGACTCGGTCGTCCTGGAGAGCCGCGACCGCGCCTACGTCGAACGGCGGCAGCGCGCCGGGATCCTGGAGCAGGGCACCGCGGACGTGCTGCGCGCGGCCGGCGCCGGGCAGCGCATGGACCGCGAGGGGCTGCGCCACGACGGCATCGAACTGCGCTTCGACCGCAGGCGTCACCGCGTGGACTTCCCCGCCCTCACGGGCGGACGCTCCGTGATGGTCTACGCCCAGACCGAGGTCTGCAAGGACCTCATCGCCCTCCAGCTCGCCGAGGGCGGACCGCTGCTGTTCGAGGCGGAGGCGCTGGCCGTGGAGGACGCCGGCACCGACGCCCCGCGCGTCCGCTTCCGGCACGAGGGCCGAGAGGACGTCCTGGAGTGCGCGTACGTCGTCGGCTGTGACGGCTTCTGGGGCGTGGCCCGCAAGGCGATCCCGGCCGAACTGGTCCAGGTCTTCGAACGTACGTACCCCTTCGGCTGGCTCGGCATCCTCGCCGACGTGCCGCCCTCGCACGACGAGCTCGTCTACGCCCGCCACGACCGCGGCTTCGCCCTCCTCTCCATGCGCTCGCCGTCCGTCTCCCGCCTCTACCTCCAGGTGCCCGACGGCACCGACGCCGAGGCGTGGAGCGACGAGGCGATCTGGGACGAGCTGGAGCGCCGCTTCGAGACCGCCGACGACTGGCGGCTGGAGCGCGGCCCCATCACCCAGAAGTCGGTCACGCCCATGCGCTCCTACGTCCACGAGCCCATGCGCCACGGCCGCCTCTTCCTCGCGGGCGACGCGGCGCACATCGTGCCGCCCACCGGCGCCAAGGGGCTGAATCTCGCCGTCGGTGACGTCGTGACGTTCGCCCGGGCCCTGGGCCACCAGCGGGAGACCGGCTCACCGGAACTGCTCGACGCCTACTCGGAGACCTGTCTGCGCCGGGTCTGGCAGGCCGAGCGGTTCTCCTACGACATGACGACCCTCCTGCACCGCGCCCCCGGCGCGACCGGCTTCGAGGACCGGCTCCAGCTCGCCCGGCTGGCCCGCATCGCCTCCTCCCGCGCCGCCGAGACGGACCTGGCCGAGGGGTACACGGGCTTCCCGTTCGGGTGATGGCCCGGGTGGCGTAAGGACGGCGTCAGCGGGTGATCTCCGTCCGGTTCCGGACGTGTCGCAGCTTGGTGATGAATGACCCCCTCCGATGAGGGGAATCACGAAGCCGCGTAGCGTGTTGCGCACCACGACGAGGGAAAGATCCTCCCCAAGCACTAGGGTCTTTCCTTTGCCTACCTATTACTCTTGAGCCAAGGTCACGCAGTGTTGGCCATGGAGGAGTGAAATGAGGAGCAGAAACCCGGTCTTCTCGCGACGGGGGTTCAGCCGCGACAACGGCTACGCGGGCTTCAACACCGCGCCGCAGGCCGGGGGTCCCGCTGTCGCCACCCAGGGCAACCCGTACGCACAGCCGACGGGCAACCCCTACGCGCAGAACCCTTACGCGCAGAACCCTTACGCCCAGCAGGACCAGCAGTACGGCGCGCCGCCGCAGGCCCCGGCCACCACCGGCCGGATGACCATCGACGACGTCGTCCTGCGCACGGCGAGCACGCTCGGTGTGCTCATCCTCACCGCGGCGCTCTCCTGGGCCCTGCTGCCGGTCGACGACGCCAACATCAGCCGTAGCTACGGCATCGGTATCGGCGCCGCGCTGATCGGCATGGTCCTGGCGTTCGTGCAGTCCTTCAAGCGCAAGGCCTCGCCCGCGCTGATCCTGACGTACGCCGCGTTCGAGGGTGTCTTCCTCGGCGTCGTGTCCAACATCGTCGACAGCCGCATCGCCGACGGCGCGGCCATGCAGGCCGTGATCGGCACGATGGCGGTCTTCGCCGGTGTGCTGATCGCCTACAAGGCCGGCTGGATCCGCGTCAACCGCCGCTTCTACGGCTTCGTGATGGCGGCCGCGCTCGGCTTCATCCTGCTGATGATGGTGAACCTGCTGTTCGCGGTGTTCGGCGGCGGTGACGGCCTCGGCTTCCGCAGCGGTGCCCTCGGTGTCGTCTTCGGCGTCATCGGCATCATCCTCGGAGCCTGCTTCCTCGCCCTGGACTTCAAGCAGGTCGAGGACGGCGTCGCCTACGGCGCCCCGCGTGAGGAGGCGTGGCTCGCGGCCTTCGGCCTCACGCTGACGCTGGTGTGGATCTACCTGGAGTTCCTGAGGCTCATCTCGATCCTCAACAGCAACGACTAGTACCGACCAGTCGTACGAGTCGTACGCGAAGGGCCCCGGCATCGCCGGGGCCCTTCGTCGTGGGTGCGCTCCTAGAGCAGTTTGCGCGCGGCCCTCCTCAGGTCGTACTCGTGGACGATCGCCTTGGCGTGGCCGTACGCGAGATTGTGTTCGTGCCGGAGCCAGCTGACCTTTTCCTCGAAACGGAAGAGTGCCGGGCCTTCTTCGACGGTGCGCAACCAGTCGGAGATATCACGACCGGTGCAGTGGGGGATGCGGGCGAGCATGTTGCGATGGGTCTCTTCGGAGAAGACTTGGGACATCGGCGCCTCCGGACGCTGGGATGTAAGCCGGTCCTTCAGGTCACCGTGCCTGAGTGTTCGCCCGTTGGCAACAGTCCCGGTGCGACGCGTACGCTCGCGGCGTGGTTGATACGACGCCTCTGACCCGTGCGGTGGATCACTTCGCCGATCGTTTGAGGGCTGCGCCCCAGAGCCGGTTGCAGCGGGGCGCTGCCGCTGAGGCTCTCGGGCTGGCCCGGGAGTTGGCCCGGAGGGCGCAGGTGCTCGAGGGGCTGGAGCCTCGGGAGATGCCGGATGCGGGGATGTTTGCAGCGGCAGATCAGATCACCGTTGCCGGGCATGATCTGGCGGTGGTGATTCCCGCTGACGCCGACGTCGATGAAGCGGTGCGCTTGGTGGAGGAGGCGCAGAAGCGGGCGGGGGTTTAGCGCCGTTCGCGGGTGCGGGTAGTTCGTGGCTGGTCGCGCCCGCGCGGCGGAGCCGCATATCGATACAGCTCCGCGCCCCTGACTACAGGGACGCTATGACCCTGTCGGCCAGGATGTAGACGTTTTCCTCGCCGCACTCGAACGTCAGGGTGTAGGCGCCCGAGATGCCGGAGCCGCCCAGGAGGACCGGGGTCTTGCCCGCGCGCAGGGCCTCGGCCAGGTGCTCCGCCGTCTCCCGGTGGCCCGGGGTCATGCACAGGGTCGTGCCGTCGGCGAAGACGTAGACGTCGAGGGTGCCCAGGGGGCCCGGGCGGACGTCCGTCAGTTCCACGCGCTGGGCGGCCAGCTCCTCCAGCGTGGCGACCGTGCGCTCGTGGTCGTTCACCACCGGCGACTGCGTCGGCACGAAGTCCGGGTGGGAGGGGTGGCGGCGGCGGGCCGCGGCCAGCTCCGGGGACTCCGCGGCCGGTTCCTCGGTGTCCGCGCCGGGCTCGGACACCGGCTCCAGACCCGCGAAATCGGCCTGCCGGGGGAGGAACAGGTCGGTGTCGGGCAGACCCAGCAGGGGCGGCACGTCGGAGGCGTCACGGGCCTCCTGGGCGGCCCAGAACGCCCGTGCCTCGGCGAGCTCCCGCTCGCGTTCCTCCGCGAGCGCCGCTGCCACGGCGGCCCGTATCTCGTCGGTGTCGGCCGACGTGCGGGCGGCGGGCAGCAGGGCACGGGTGGTGGCGGCGCGGTTCTCGGCCAGCGCGGTGTGCAGGGCCGCGACCTGTCGGCGCAGCTGGAGGACGGTGCGCAGGACGGCGACGCCCACGGCGCCCGTGGCGGCCGTGGTGACCAGCAACGCGATCGGCATGGCGCTCACTGACGTACTCCCGGTTCAAAGTCGACCCCCGACTTCCTACATCAGCTTGAAGGGCGGACTAACCAGCTGTCAGTGCGTAACGTCACGAAACGGACAGGGCTTCGGTGCCGGGGGAGGGGGTGGGGCTGGTGTGACCTGGGCTTCTCTGCGTGTAGAGGGAGATAGGTCACATCCTGAGGGAGATTGGATCACAAAACAGCCCAGAACCCCGGAGTTTCCGGGGTTCTGGGCCAAGGCCTCACGGTGGGTGCTATGGCGGCTACGGTCAGGCGCTCAGCTGAGGCGCTCGATGACCATGGCCATGCCCTGACCGCCGCCGACGCACATCGTCTCCAGGCCGAACTGCTTGTCGTGGAACTGGAGGGAGTTGATGAGCGTGGTGGTGATGCGGGCGCCGGTCATGCCGAAGGGGTGGCCGACGGCGATGGCGCCGCCGTTGACGTTCAGCTTCTCCAGCGGGATGCCCAGGTCGCGGTAGGAGGGGATCACCTGGGCGGCGAACGCCTCGTTGATCTCCACCAGGTCGATGTCGTCGATGGTCAGCCCGGCCCGCTTCAGGGCCTGGTTGCTCGCCTCGACCGGGCCGAGGCCCATGATCTCGGGCGACAGGCCGGAGACGCCGGTCGACACGATGCGGGCGAGCGGGGTGAGGCCCAGCTCGCGGGCCTTGGTGTCGGACATGATCACGAGCGCGGCGGCCCCGTCGTTCAGCGGGCAGCAGTTGCCTGCCGTGATCATGCCGTCGGGGCGGAAGACCGGCTTCAGGCCCTGGACGCCCTCCAGCGTCACGCCGGCGCGGGGGCCGTCGTCCTTGGAGACGACCGTGCCGTCGGGGAGCGTCACCGGGGTGATCTCGCGCTCCCAGAAGCCGTTCTTGATGGCCTCTTCGGCGAGGTTCTGCGAGCGGACGCCGAACTCGTCCATGTCCTGGCGGGTGACGCCCTTGGCGCGGGCCAGGTTCTCGGCGGTCTGGCCCATCGCGATGTACGGGTCGGGCAGCAGGCCGTCCTCGCGCGGGTCGTGCCAGGTGGAGCCCTCGGACTGGGCGGTCGCTTCGGTGCGGGCCTCGGCCTCGGCGAAGATCGGGTTGTGCGTGCCGGGCATGTCCGAGCTGCCGTTGGCGTACCGGGAGACCATCTCGACGCCGGCCGAGATGAAGACGTCGCCCTCGCCCGCCTTGATGGCGTGCAGGGCCATGCGGGAGGTCTGCAGGGAGGACGAGCAGTACCGGGTGATGGTGCAGCCCGGCAGGTGGTCCATCCCCATCTGCACGGCGACGATGCGGCCGAGGTTGTGGCCCTGCTCGCCGCCGGGCAGGCCGCAGCCGAGCATCAGGTCGTCGATGTCCTTCGGGTCCAGCTCGGGGACCTTCGCCAGGGCGGCCTGGATGATCGTGGCGGTCAGGTCGTCCGGGCGGAGGTCCTTGAGGGAGCCCTTGACGGCGCGGCCGATGGGGGAGCGGGCGGCTGAGACGATCACGGCTTCGGGCATCACGGCTCCATTGACGTACCGGGTGGTCTGGCTGGGCTGTCAGGGAAGTTACCCGTACGTATGGCCTGGGTCACGGGTATGGCGGTGTGACCCTGACCGCAGTTTTCTAAGCGCTTGCTTTTCCGGCCTCCCGGGACTTTCGTCAGTTCGACGGCGTGGCGGGAGCCGGCTCCTGCTCGGGTACCCGCCGGCGGCGCCGACGCTTCAGCAGCGCCCACGGACCCCTCGGACCGCTCGGCATCGCGGCCGTGACCTCCGTACCCGCCTCCGACGCGGCCTCCGCCGCCGCCCGGGCCACCGGCAGGAAGCCCTCGCGACGCGAGGCGTCCGGGCGCTCCTCCTCGGCAGGCCACAGACCGAGGGAAGCGCAGACGGTCGGCAGGACCGCCATCGCCGCCGTCGCGTAGCCCTCGGCGGAGGGGTGGTAGTTGTCCGGGCCGAACAGCTCGCGCGGGTTCGCGGCGAACTCGGGTCCGAGCAGATCGCCCAGGGACACGGTGCGGCCGCCCTGTTCGACGACTCCGATCGTCTGGGCGGCCGCCAGCTGGCGGGAGGCCCGTCGGGCCAGCCAGCGCAAGGGCTGCCGGACCGGCTCGATCGTCCCCAGATCGGGGCAGGTGCCGACCACGACCTCCGCGCCGGCCGTGCGCAGCCGCCGCACCGCCGAGGACAGGTGGCGGACCGAGCGGGTCGGGGGCATGCGGTGGGTGACGTCGTTGGCGCCGACCATGATCACGCAGATGTCCGGCACCGGGCCGGGGTCGGCCAGCACCAGGGCCACCTGGCGGTCCAGGTCGTCCGAGCGGGCCCCGGGTGTCGCCACCGTGCGCAGCTCCACCGGGCGTTCCGCCAGGGCCGCCAGACCCGAGGCCAGCAGCGCGCCCGGCGTCTGCCCGGCCCGGTGCACGCCCTGCCCGGCGGCCGTGGAGTCGCCCAGCATCGTCAGCCGCAGCGGCTCCACACCGGGATGGGCGTACGTATGGCCGTACCGCCCGTCCGCGTTCGGCACGTGCCCCGACGTGCCGTTGCCCACCCGGCGCCGCGCCAGCTGGACCTCCGCCAGCACCAGCCCGGCGGCCGCCGCCCCGGCCAGACCGATCCCGCCGCCGCCGTACGCCGCACCCGCCGCGATCCGCCGGGCCACCCGCGCCCTCGACATGCTCGTCATGCGTCGCCGCCACCTCCTCGAACCCGTACACCCAGTGCTTGCCCCGTACAGACCGTCGCCCAATCTCAACGGGGAGTGAACGACCGTCACGGATGACCACCAGGGCCTAGGCTGGCGACACCAACTACGACCACTTCTGCGGCAACCGGAGACAACGGTGCAGTTCCACGACTCGATGATCAGTCTCGTCGGCAACACCCCGCTGGTGAGGCTCAACAGCGTGACCCAGGGCATCAGGGCGACCGTCCTGGCCAAGGTGGAGTACTTCAACCCCGGCGGGTCCGTGAAGGACCGCATCGCCCTGCGCATGATCGAGGCGGCCGAGGAGAGCGGCGCGCTCAAGCCGGGCGGCACGATCGTGGAGCCGACCAGCGGGAACACCGGCGTGGGTCTCGCCATCGTGGCGCAGCAGAAGGGGTACAAGTGCATCTTCGTGTGCCCCGACAAGGTGAGCACCGACAAGATCAACGTGCTGCGCGCGTACGGCGCCGAGGTCGTCGTGTGCCCGACCGCCGTGGACCCCGAGCACCCGGACTCCTACTACAACGTCTCCGACCGGCTGGTCCGTGAGACACCCGGCGCCTGGAAGCCCGACCAGTACTCCAACCCGAACAACCCCCTCTCCCACTACCACTCCACCGGCCCCGAGCTGTGGGAGCAGACGGAGGGGAGGATCACCCACTTCGTGGCGGGCGTGGGCACCGGCGGCACCATCTCCGGGACCGGCCGTTACCTGAAGGAGGCCAGCGACGGCAGGGTGAAGGTCATCGGCGCCGACCCCGAGGGGTCCGTCTACTCCGGCGGGTCCGGGCGGCCGTACCTCGTCGAGGGGGTCGGTGAGGACTTCTGGCCCACCGCCTACGACCGGACCGTCGCGGACGAGATCGTCGCCGTGTCCGACAAGGACTCCTTCCAGATGACCCGCCGCCTGGCCAAGGAGGAGGGTCTGCTGGTGGGCGGCTCCTGCGGCATGGCGGTCGTCGCCGCGCTGGAGGTCGCCGAGCGGCTCGGCCCGGACGACGTCGTGGTGGTGCTGCTGCCGGACAGTGGCCGCGGCTACCTCAGCAAGATCTTCAACGACGAGTGGATGGCCGACTACGGCTTCCTGGAGGACGCGGGTCCGAGCGCCCGCGTCGGCGACGTGCTCGCCGACAAGGAGGGCGACCGCATGCCCTCCCTCGTCCACATGCACCCGGAGGAGACGGTCGGCCAGGCCATCGACGTGCTGCGCGAGTACGGCGTCTCGCAGATGCCGGTCGTCAAGCCGGGCGCGGGTCACCCCGACGTGATGGCCGCCGAGGTCGTCGGCTCGGTCGTGGAACGCGAGCTGCTGGACGCGCTGTTCAGCAAGAGCGCCTCGCTGGAGGACCCGCTGGAGAAGCACATGTCCGGCCCGCTGCCCCAGGTCGGCTCCGGCGAACCCGTCGCCGACCTGATGGCCGTCCTCGGCAAGGCGGACGCGGCGATCGTCCTCGTCGAGGGCAAGCCGACCGGAGTGGTCAGCCGGCAGGACCTGCTGTCCTTCCTCGCCCGCTCCGCGAAGTGACGGCGAACGGCCGGTGAACCACCCGTGAACCGGGGGCACTTGCCGTTCGTCCGCGATCTTCATGGACTTCGCTGAAGTGGTACGAGCGCGACACGTTCGCGCAGCACCCGCTTAACACGAGTCCTGCACATTAGAGGTGTCGGCAGGGCGGGAGCGGCTCCCCGCCCCGGCCGGCGCCGTTGGCGTCAAGGACCTCCGGAGCGGCTCCCGGACCTCCACCGACGTCACAGACGCGAGGACCCGGCCTGACCAGGCCCGCGTCTTACGCGGGGACCGCCGTCGTCCCGCCCCCCGTTCACGGGGGTGCGGCGGTCCCCGCGCTTTTCTTTGTGCGGGGAGAGGGCAGCCGGCCTGCTTCCTTCGCTGGTGTCAGCCGGCCCGGCCCGTCACCCACCACGGATCGTCTGGTCGGGGGCGGCCGGGTTGGTGAGGGTCTCAGACAGGCCCTGGCGGCGCGTACCCGCTCAGTCCTCCCAGTCGCTCTTCTGGGGGGACGGGCGGCTTCCGCCGAACAGGCCCGGGTTGGTGCGGGCGGCCTGCACGAGGTTGACGCCGACGATGCCCGCCCAGGCGGCGAGCAGGCCGGGCAGATGGGCCACGCCCCCGCCGATCGCGGACAGCGGCACCGCGAGGACCAGGGAGACGATCCCGAAGCCGAAGCGCTCGCCCCAGGAGTCCGTGGCCCGAGGCGAGCGGGAGTCCCGGGCCGTCTGCATCTGCTGCTCGGCGAGCTGCCGGCGCACCCGGCGGTCCACCGCGCCGTCGATCCGCTGGTCGAGCTTCTCCAGGAACGAGTCGACCAGCGCGGAGTCGTACTCCTCACCCAGCTCCCTGCGCGCGTGCAGGGTGGCGTCGAGTTCCTTCTTCAGGTCGGTGTCCCGCGCGTCCATTCCGGTCATGCCCTCACGGTAGAAAGCCGGGGCGCCGGCCGCACTGGGGTTAGCCCCCCTGTCCGGGCTGGGGTTGTCCCGGTCAGTCGGTGAGACCCGGAACGGAGCAGCACGCCAGGACGAGCGGGGTCAGGGCCGCCGCTGCCGTGAGGGCCGCACACACGGTCCGCGGTGCCGGAGAGCCCGGAGCCTGCGGTGCGAGGATGCGCCGCATGCGCAGCACCGCCGACGGTCCGCCCGCCGCGAAGGCCGCGTGGGGTGCCTGACCGGATGCCACCGCGTACAGGGCGGTGGCGAGTGCGTCCCGCGAGCACCGGCGCAACGCCCGGTCGTCGGCGGCCATCTCGAGCAGCAGGGGTACCTCGCTGCGAGCGAGCCGGGCCAACGGCAGTTCACGGAAACTGGCGGCGAAGGCCCTGGCCGCGGCGACCAGCAGATGGTGGCGGCCGGTGATGTGCGCGCGCTCGTGCTCCAGCACCGCTGCCACCTGCTGCTCGGTCAGGACCTGGAGTGCCCCGGAACTGACCACGATGTGAGGCGCACGACCCGGCAGGCAGTAAACGGCCGGTGTGTCGTGCTGCAGCACCGTGGCACGCAACCCCGGTCGCCGGCTGCCGACGAGGCACAGCAGTTCGGCGTGACGTGTCCGCAGGCGCCTCGCGCTCAGCACTTCGCGTACGAGGGCGACAGTGAACGCGGCGGGCACGAGGGCCGCCGCGGCAAGGGCCGCCCCCACGCGGGCGTCCACGCCTGCCAGGCCGTTCGGGAACACGGCCGCCCAGTGCGCGCCGACGGAGACGAGGCAGGCCTCGGCCAAGCGGGACAGGTGGTGGCTGCCCACTGCCGGAAGCAGCAGTTGCAGGACCGTCAGGGACACGGAAGCGATGAGGGACACCCCGAGCAGGACCCATGTCGTGAGAGCCAGCCGGGGTGTCCGGTGCGCCCAGTCGCCGCGGGCGAGCACCTTCGGCAGCAGGACCCCGACCACCAGGGTGACGATCAGCGGCGGCAGCGCATGATGGCCGGGGACGAGTGGCGGGCCCGAGTGACCGAGGAGTCCGGTCACGAGGGCGCTCCGGGCTCCTCGGCGCCGCCTGGGGCGCGGCCCGTCGCGCGCAGTGCGGCGGCCAGCGCGGACACGTCCTCCGGCGACATGTGCTCCACGAATCGCTGCAGCGCGGCCTGGCGGTCCTCGGTGTTGCCGAGCGCGTCCTGCATGAGGGCGGCGGTGTATTCCTCACGGCTGCGCTCGGGTTCGTACAGCCAGGCGCGCCCGGCCTTCTCGCGGCGGAGCAGGCCCTTGCGGTGGAGGATGTCCGCGACCGTCATCACCGTCGTGTAGGCGACGGGGCGGATGTGGTTGATGTCGTCGACGATCTCGCGGACCGTGGCGGGCCGGCCCCAGCGCCAGAGCCGGTCCATGATTTCGGCTTCGAGGTCACCCAGCCGTCGCACCCTTCCCCCTCTTCCTCCCCGTCGCCGAGGTGCCTCACATCGTATGGTCCGGGAACCTGTCCGGGAACCTGGAGGTCATGCCGCGGGCCGGAAGCCGCGCAGGCGCAGGCTGTTGCCGACCACGAAGACCGAGGAGAAGGCCATGGCGGCCCCGGCGATCATCGGGTTGAGCAGGCCGGCGGCGGCGAGTGGCAGGGCGGCGACGTTGTAGGCGAAGGCCCAGAAGAGGTTGGACTTGATGGTGCCCAGCGTCTTGCGGGACAGGCGGATGGCGTCCGCCGCGACCCTGAGGTCGCCCCGCACGAGCGTCAGGTCGCCCGCCTCGATCGCGGCGTCCGTGCCCGTTCCCATCGCCAGGCCCAGGTCGGCCTGGGCCAGTGCGGCGGCGTCGTTGACGCCGTCGCCGACCATGGCGACCGAACGGCCCTCGCCCTGCAGGCGCTTGACGGCGTCGACCTTGTCCTGCGGCATGACCTCGGCGATCACATGCTCGGGCGCGATGCCCACCTCCGCGGCGACCGCTTCGGCGACCGCCTTGTTGTCACCGGTCAGCAGGATGGGCGTCAGGCCCAGGGCGCGCAGCCGCTCGATGGCCTGCGGGCTGGTCTCCTTGATGGCGTCGGCGACCTCCAGGACCGCGCGGGCCTCGCCGTCCCAGGCGACCGCGATGGCGGTACGCCCGGCCGCCTCGGCCTCGTCCTTGGCGCGCCGCAGCTCCTCGGGCAGGGACATGGCCCACTCGTCCAGCAGCTTCTCGCGGCCGACGAGGACCGCGTGGCCCTCGACGATGCCTTGGACACCGAGGCCCGCGAGGTTGGCGAAGTCCTCCGGAGCGGGGAGCGCGCCGACGCGTGCGGCGGCGCCGGAGGCGACGGCCTGCGCGATGGGGTGCTCGGAGGCGTGCTCCAGGGCGCCGGCGAGGCGCAGGACGTCCCTCTCGTCGGTGCCGTCGACGGTGTGCACGGCGAGCAGGGTCATCTTCCCGGTGGTGACGGTGCCGGTCTTGTCCAGGACGATGGTGTCGACCTTGCGCGTGGTCTCCAGGACCTCGGGGCCCTTGATGAGGATGCCGAGCTGGGCGCCTCGCCCGGTGCCGACCATGAGGGCGGTCGGCGTGGCCAGGCCCAGGGCGCACGGGCAGGCGATGATCAGGACGGCGACCGCGGCGGTGAAGGCGGCGGTCAGTCCGGCGCCGTTGCCGAGCCAGAAGCCCAGCGTGCCGAGCGCCAGGGCGATCACGACCGGGACGAAGACCGCGGAGATCTGGTCGGCGAGCCGCTGGGCGGCGGCCTTGCCGTTCTGCGCGTCCTCCACCAGCTTGGCCATGCGGGCGAGCTGGGTGTCGGCGCCGACGCGGGTGGCCTCGACGACCAGACGGCCGCCGGCGTTCAGCGTGGCCCCGGTGACGGCGTCCCCGGTGCCGACCTCTACGGGTACGGACTCGCCGGTGAGCATGGAGGCGTCCACGGCGGACGATCCCTCGACGACCACGCCGTCGGTGGCGATCTTCTCACCGGGCCGCACCAGGAACCGGTCGCCGACCTTCAACTCGCCGACGGCAATGAGCTCTTCCCGGCCGCCCCGGACCACCGTGACGTCCTTGGCGCCGAGCTCCAGCAGGGCCTTCAGCGCCGCGCCCGCCTTCCGCTTGGAGCGGGCCTCGAAGTAGCGGCCGGCCAGGATGAAGGCCGTGACACCCGCAGCGGCTTCCAGGTAGATGTTCCCGGCGCCGTCGGTGCGGGCGATGGTGAGCTCGAAGGGGTGGGTCATGCCGGGCGTGCCGGCCGTGCCGAAGAACAGCGCCCACAGGGACCACAGGAACGCCGCCGAGACACCGACGGAGATCAGCGTGTCCATCGTCGCGGCACCGTGCCTGGCGTTCGTCCAGGCGGCCTTGTGGAAGGGCCAGGCGGAGTACGTCACCACGGGCGCCGCCAGAGTGAGCGAGAGCCACTGCCAGTACTCGAACTGCAGCGCCGGGACCATGGCCATCGCGATCACGGGAACGGCGAGTGCCACGGCGGCGGTCAGCCGCTGGCGCAGTGGCCGCAGCGCATCGCTCTCCTCCTGCGCGGAGCCGCCGTCGGCTTCCGGCTCGGCGCGCACCGGCTCGGGCTCCCGTGCGGTGTAGCCGGTGGCCTCGACCGTGGCGATCAGGTCCGAGACCGTCACGTCCTCGCGGAAGGTGACCTTCGCCTTCTCGGTGGCGTAGTTGACGGTGGCCTCGACCCCGTCCAGGCGGTTGAGTTTCTTCTCGATCCGGGCCGCGCACGAGGCGCAGGTCATGCCGCCGATGGCGAGTTCGACCTCGGCGGCGCCGGGCGTGGTGGTGGTCATGTCTGCTCCTCGGAGCTCATGGACGCGATGTGCGAAAGAAGAGTCGTGCGAAAGGGGGCAGCGGGAACGGGGGCTGCGGGGACGTGCGGACCCCGCCCGGCTCGTGGGCCGGTCAGACGGTCACGCGGCCGGCGAAGTCGTAGTCGGCCTGTCGACGGTCTGGGTGATCAGCGCGTGGTGTGGCAGCTTCCGTCGGGGGTGCAGCAGTTCGACACGGGGCCTCCGCAACTAGTGGGGCTTATACCCCCAGGGGGTATCTGAGGTGACTTCATGTATACCCCCGGCCCGTATTCAAAGCAAGGGTCGACTTGACTTGGCTTGATACCCCCGGGGGGTATGTTGAGCATGTCGGTCGCCTCCACGAGCGGCCCGGAGAGCAGGAGTGGGTCATGAACACCGGAGCGCGGCCGGCGGCGGCCGTCGGGCGGCTGCCGGGACCACGTGCCCGTCGGGCTGCTCCTGCTGTTCGTCCTGCCCGCCCTCGTTCCGGCCCGCGCCCCGCGGCCCGCCCGGCTCGACGTCCCCGGCGCGCTCCTCGTCACCACGGGCACGGCCGCCCTGATCTACGGCCTGGTCGAGGCGGGGGACGCCGGCTGGGCGGACGCCTCGACGCTGCTGCCGCTGGCCGGTGCGGCGGTCGCGTACGCGGCCTTCGCGGCGGTCGAACGGGCCGGCCGGGCCCCGCTGATGGACCTGCGGATGTTCACCCGGCGGCCGGTGCTCGCCGGGGCCTTCCTGATGCTCATCGCCACCGCCTTGCTGATCGCTTTCTTCTTCCTCGGATCCGTCTACTTGCAGCACATCCGCGGCTTCAGCCCCCTGAGGACCGGGCTGGTGTTCCTCCCGGTCGCCGTGGCCACCGGCATCGGCGCCCACCTCGGCTCCCGGCTCGTCGGCCGGATCGGCAG
Organism: Streptomyces sp. NPDC006235; assembly: GCF_040613735.1. Taxonomy (NCBI): domain Bacteria; kingdom Bacillati; phylum Actinomycetota; class Actinomycetes; order Kitasatosporales; family Streptomycetaceae; genus Streptomyces; species Streptomyces sp. NPDC006235. Next base: position 76,988 of record NZ_JBEXSR010000032.1, on the reverse strand, counting down.
CCGCCCGACGGCCGTCGCCGGTCTGGCCGTCGCGGCCGCCGGGGCCGTCCCGCCGACCCGGCTGTCGGAGACCGGCAGCGTGTACGCCGGGCTCCTGCCGGGGTTCGTGATCGCCTCCCTCGGTATCGGCGCGGTCTTCGTCACCGCCACGACGACCGCCCTGGCGATGGTGGAGCACCGGGTGGCGGGGCTGGCCTCCGGAGTCGTCAACACCTTCCACGAGGTGGGCGGCTCGATCGGGGTCGCCGTGGTCTCCACCGTCGCGGCCGCCGGCTTCGAGCGGGGCTCGGCGGGCGGGTTCGGCGACGCGTTCACGGTCTGTGCCGCGACGGCCGCCGCGGGTGCCGTGCTGTCCCTGGGCCTCGTGCCGCGCGGCAAACCCCGCCCGGCCGGCGGCCCGCACGTGCACTGACAGGGCTGTCGCCGACTCGCGCTGACCGGCAGTGCGACGCCCGGGATCCGGGTGTCGGAGACGCAGTACCAACCCACTTAGTAGTATCGCGGTAGGTCGAGTACGGAAGGCGGTTCGGCATGAGCGGGCGGCTGCGGGCAGGTGGGGCCGTAGGGCATCTCCTGCTGGTCGTCCTGCTCACCCTGGGCGTGTTCGCCATGCACACGATGGGCCACCCGGAGGGGTCGTCCGGGCACGGCATGAGCGCTGCCGTTTCTGCTGCCGCGGGGGTGCACCACGACGCCACGGCCCCGAACGCCATGGCCCCGAACGCCACGGCACTGGCCGGGCCCGAGGTGTCGGACGGGCGCGGGACCGTGGCGGCGGCCGCCACGTCGCCGGTGCACGAGCCTCCGACCGGCATGGACCCGATGTCCGTGTGCCTGGCGGTTCTCACCGTGTGGCTGCTCGGGTTGTTCCTGCATGCGCTGGTGGTCCGCCGGCAGGAGCGGCTGACCGCCCTTCTCGCCCGGTCGACGGCCCTGGCGCGCCCCGGCACTCCACCACCGAGACCGCTCCTCTCCCAGTTGTCAGTGCTGCGGACATAGGCCGAACCGCGGCGCGGCGCACACAGTGCTGCCCGCGCAGACGCCGACTCCGCACAGCCAGTGACTGACGACAAGAGGTATCTCGCACATGACTGCCTACAAGCACGCCCTCAACCGTCGCCTGAGCCGCCGTCTCGCGGTGGTGGGCGCCGTCACGGCGGGCGGGCTGCTGCTCGCCGCCTGCGGCGGGAACGACATGGAGGGCATGGACCACGGGAGCGGCAGCTCCGCATCCGCCTCCGCCTCGCCGAGCCGGGCGACGGGTGAGAAGCCGGCGTCCGGCGCGTTCAACGACGCGGACGTCATGTTCGCCCAGATGATGATCCCGCACCACGAGCAGGCCCTGGAGATGGCCGAGCTCGCGGACGGCCGGGCCTCCGACGCGGAGATCAAGACCCTGGTCGCGGACATCGAGAAGGCCCAGGATCCCGAGATCCGGACCATGAAGTCCTGGCTGAAGTCCTGGGGCAAGCCGGAGTCCGCCGGGGAGAGCATGCCTGGCATGGACCACGGATCCGGCGGCCAGGACCAGGGATCCGGCGGCATGGACCACGGATCCGGGATGCCCGGAATGATGTCCGAAGAGGACATGACGAAGCTCGGGGCCGCCAAGGGCACGGAGTTCGACCGGATGTTCGCGGAGATGATGATCGAGCACCACAAGGGCGCGATCACCATGGCGGAGGACGAGCAGAAGAACGGCCGCAACGCCCAGGCCAAGAAGCTCGCCGCCGACGTGGTGAGGACCCAGACCGCCGAGGTCGAGAAGTTCGAGAAGGTCCTCGACCGCCTCTGATCGGCGTCACCCACCGACCGCCCAGGGCTCCGAGGCGCGCACCGAGGAGCCCGGGCGGTCGTCTTCCCGTGCCGCCATGACCGCGACCGGCCGCCCGATCCGCGGCGACGACCCGGGGAGCGGAGCGATCAGGCAGCCATCATGACGAGCATGGCGCACATGGTGCCGCCCATGCCGATGTGGGCCGCCAGCGCCGCACCCGGTGACGTACCGGGCGGGCGACGGCGGCTCCGGTTGCCCGCTGCCCCGTGGGTGCGGTGCCTGTCGACTCCCGGGCGGGCCTTGTCCCAGACGGAGACGGCCAGGGACGCGGCGAAGACCACGATCGCGTCGGGCAGGGCGAGGAGCCGCCTGGCCCAGCGGCTCTTGCCCGCGGCGCGGCCCGCGCCCGCTGGCCGGCCGGTGCCGCGGAGCCGCGCCCGCACGGACGCGACGACCGAGAGCAGGAAGTACACGGCGAGGACGATCAGGACGACACGCCACACAGAAGCGGAGCCCCCTGACGCGGAGCCATGGGCAGCGGCGCCGGTCGTCATGTCGTGGGCGGACATCCCCGAGGAGTGGTCCATGCCCTCCGTCCCGGCCATGCCCTCCGTCCCGGCCATGCCCGCCGCACCCGCGGGGGCGGATCCGTGCCCGTGTCCGTGAGTCATGCCGGCCATCGAGTGCCCGCCCAGGGCGAGGACCGGCGCGGAGTCGGTACCCGGCATGGCGAGCGTCATGATCACCATGGCCGCACTGCCGATGACGTGATGCGTCCAGCGGCGGCCGTGTCGCCAGCCGTGCAGACGGGCGTGGTGCACGGACAGGGCCACGCCGACCAGGCCGACGGCGGTGAACGCCGCCACCCACCACAGCCTGTGGTCGCCGAAGCCGGCCGCCGTCGCGGGCAGGAACATCGCGGCCATGCCGCCGGCCATGACGAGATCGCCTCCGGCCGCGAACCGGGCCTCTCTGCTCTCGGCGGCGGCCAGCCGGGCGGTGGTCACGACGGCCACGAGTGCGGCGACCGCCGCCAGCGTCCCGTTCAGGGCCGGACTTCCCATCGCTGCCTCCGTATTGACCGTCGCCGGGTGTTGTCTACGGATGTCCTTAGTACGTCGGGACGTCGAGAGGCGTTCAGCCGGGGCGCCGAGAGGCGCTCAGCGGAGGACCCCGCTTGCCGGTCTGCATATGCTCATGCAGAATCCTCAGCTACTGAATAAGCGAGGGGGAGCACCTCATGAGCGTGACCGACAGCCCTGCCGCGCGGTTGCAGGCGCTCTTCGAGGGTCACCGGCTGACGCCGACCCAGCGGCGCATCGCGCACAGCATGGTGCGGCGCGCCGCCGACGTGCCTTTCTTGTCGAGCGTCGAGCTCGCCGAGCTGGCCGGGGTCAGCCAGCCGTCCGTGACCCGGTTCGCCGTCGCCCTCGGCTTCGACGGGTACCCGGCCCTGCGCCGCCACCTGCGCGAGGTCGCCCCCGCCGAACCCGCTGCGGACGCCGGGTCCGTCAACGAGTACCAGCAGGCCGTCGAGGCCGAGATCGAGAACCTGCGGCACCTGGCGGAGGCCCTGGCCGACCCCCGGCCCGTGCAGCGCGCGGGGCGCCTCCTCGCGGCATCCCGGCCGCTTCCCGTCCTCGGACTGCGGGCGGCGGCCGCCCAGGCGCACGGCTTCGCCTACTTCGCCGCCAAGGTCCACCCCGACGTACGGCTCCTCAACGAGGGCGGCACGATGCTCCACGACCGCATCGACGCCGCCGTCCGGGCCGGCGCGACCGCACTGCTGTGCTTCGCGCTGCCCCGGCACCCCCGCGAGGTCGTCGACACCCTCGACTACGCCAGACAGGCCGGGCTGACCGTCGTCACGGTCGCCGACTCCGCCTTCGCACCGGTGGCCAAGGTGTCCGACCTGCTGCTGCCCGCCGCCGTCGGCACCGGCCTCGCCTTCGACACGGCCTGCGCCCCCATGCTGCTCGGCCGGGTCCTGCTGGAGGCGATGTGCGACGACCTGCCGGACGCCCAGTCCCGCTTGGAGGAGTTCGACGTGAAGGCGGCGGCGCGGGGGCTGTTCGTCGACTGACGGCACGGGCACCGCATTCTCAGACTCGTCTCACGTTGTGTCGCTAATGTGCCTGTCCTGAAACGCCCTTCAGACGCTTCGGAGAGTGAACGGAGGCTGAACGTGACGCGCGGAGGACAAGGGCTGGCTCGGGTGGCCGTCGTCGTACGGGCGGGGGCGGCCCCGCTGTGGTGGCTGGGTGTGTTCGCGGCGGGCATCGGACTGCTGGCGCCGGGGCTGACCGGGCGCCGGATCGGCGTCCTGGCCGGCGCGGCGCTGTTCGTCCTGGCGACGGCCGTCGTGGCGTACGGACGCCGCAAGCGGTACGTGGCCCTGGCCGCGTCCGCGGCCCGCGCCGGCAAGCACGACGTACTCCAGGACCGCCATGTGACCGTACGCAACTGGCGCCGCCACCACCGCTGGTGGCTCCTGCTCGCCTTCCTCGCCGCCCTGGGCAGCGCCTTCGCCGTGCCCGCCGCGGCGGGCCTGCTCCTGGCCGGTTGCGGCGCGGGCCTGTGGCTGAAGGCCGCGTGGCTCGGCCGCCGCGAGCGCGCGGACGAGGTGCTGCTGTGGGTGCGCGTGGACTGGCTGCGCGGGGGCGCGGGCGGTCCCGCGGGCAAGCGGGTCAAGGGCTACCGCAGCACGGGCATCGCGGCCGGTGACGCGGCCCCGGGCGGGGCGAGGAAGAAGACACCGGCGCTCGTGTGACCGGGCAGGCGGAGGCCGACTCAGGGGCTGGGGGCGGTGGCCGCGTGCGACACGCGGCCACCGCCGCGTGGGGGCGACCGGCCCCGTCGAACCCGCAAGGGGCGGCAGCGGCAGGGCGCCGCCTACCGCGCCGCCGCTGCGACTCCGGCCGCGCTTCCGGCCGCCACCGGGGCCCGCTAGGCCGCGGGTTTTTGGTCGTCACCGGGGTCGCTAGGGCGCAAGTTTCTGGTCGTCACCGGGGTCGCTAGGGCGCGGGCTTCCGGCCGCCGCCGGGGCCCCGCCAGGGCGCTACGGAAGCCCCCGCGGCGCCCGGCCGCGCACCAGCGCATCGGCCTGCGCCCCGCCGGACTCCGCCACCACCTCCTCGACCGTCTGCGCCTGGCGCACCACCGCGAAGGAGACGCGGCCCTCCCCGCCCGGCCCGAAGCCGTAAATCGCGGGCCGGACCAGCGAGTTGTACGCATAGTGGTGCGCGAAGTAGTACGCCCCCGTGTCCAGCGCCGCCGCGAAGTCGCCCTGCTCCAGCAGCGGCAGCGCACACCCCTCGGCCAGCAGGTCGCCCGAGAAGCACGCCGGTCCGGCCACGTCCTGCACCACGGCCGGGCCCTCCTTCGGACGCCCCTTGGCGTCGTACGCGGCGATCCTCAGCGGCCAGACCCCCGGCGCGTACACCGTCCGCGTCGCCACCTGCACGCCCGCGTGCGTGACCGCCACCGGCCGGCCGCCCGCGCTCTTGGCGTACTCGACCCGCGCCACGACCGTGCCGTGCTTCGCCAGCAGTGACCGCCCGAACTCCGTCACCAGTCCGTACCGCCCGTCGAACAGCCCGGGCACCTCCTCGGCCAGCATCCGCGCGTACTGCGCGTACGTCGGCGTCGTCGCGTCCGACGCGAAGTTCACCGGCAGCCCGCCGCCGATGTCCAGCGTGTCGATCTGCCGCCGCCCGGCCCGCCGGTTGATCTCCTCCGCCAGCTCGTACGTCTCCGCCACTCCCCGCGCCATCAGGGACAGCGGGACCCCCTGGGACCCGGTGTGCGCGTGCAGCCGGGTCAGCCACGGCCGGTCCAGATACGCCCGCACGACCCACTCCCGGGCGCCCTCGTCGCGCAGCGCCACCCCGAACTTCGACGTCGCCGTGGCTGTGGACGTCGCTTCGATGGAACCCCCGCCGATCTGCGGATTCACCCGAATTCCGAGCGGGGACCGGCTGGCGGCGGACTTCATCAGGCCGTCGATGCGCTCCAGCTCCTGCGGGTTGTCCGCGTTGACGGCGATGCCCAGCGCCAGCGCCTCGCGCAGTTCCCCGGGCGTCTTGGCCGGCGAGTCCAGCACCGTCATCTCCGGGCCCAGCCCCGCCGCCCGCGCCAGTGCCAGCTCGCCCGGGCTCGCCACCTCCGCGCCGATGCCCTCCTCGCGCAGCAGCCGCAGCACCGCAACCAGCGGGGTCGCCTTCACCGCGAAGGCGTGCAGCACCGGCGTGCCCGGCGCGACGACCGCGTCGAACGCGGCCCGCAGCTCCGCCGCCGACTCGCGGATGCCGGTGACGTCCAGCAACCCGACGATGGGGCTGTCGGGCCCGAGCAACCCCTGTTCGACGGCGGCCCGTACCGCCTCGTCCCGACGGGTCGCCCGCCCGGCGGCGGAGTCACTTGATCCCTCGATGTGTGCGCCCATGCATCCAGCCAAACATCCACGGCACCGCCGCGCCGACCCCGGGTGTATTGACTAGCTCTATTCATGAGGTCAGGATGTGAATAACCGCAGTAACAATCCGCCGGGAGCACCACGCACCCATCAGGAGGCAGAGCATGTCAGGACCCCGCCCCGTCCGAGCACCGCGCGGCACGGAACGAAGCGCCCTGGGATGGCAGCAGGAAGCCGCCCTGCGCATGCTCCAGAACAACCTCGACCCGGAGGTCGCCGAGCACCCCGACAAGCTCGTCGTCTACGGCGGCACCGGCAAGGCGGCCCGCGACTGGCGCTCCTTCGACGCGATGGTGCGGACGCTGCGGGGGCTGAAGCAGGACGAGACCATGCTGGTCCAGTCCGGCCGGCCCGTCGGCGTCATGCAGACCCACGAGTGGGCCCCGCGCGTCCTCATCGCCAACTCCAACCTCGTCGGCGACTGGGCGAACTGGGAGGAGTTCCGCCGTCTGGAGGCCCTCGGCCTGACCATGTACGGGCAGATGACGGCCGGTTCCTGGATCTACATCGGCACCCAGGGCATCCTCCAGGGCACCTACGAGACCTTCTCCGCCGTCGCCGCGAAGAAGTTCGGCGGCACCCTCGCCGGGACGATCACGCTGACCGCCGGTCTCGGCGGGATGGGCGGCGCCCAGCCGCTCGCCGTGACGATGAACGACGGTGTGGCGATCTGCATCGACTGCGACCCGCGTGCGATCGAGCGGCGCATCGAGCACCGGTACCTGGACGTCAAGGCCGACTCCCTGGACCACGCGCTGCGGCTCGCCGTGGAGGCCCGGGACGCCCGCCGCCCGCTGTCCATCGGCGTCCTCGGCAACGCCGCCGAGCTGGTGCCGCAGCTGCTCGCCATGGGCGCCCCGATCGACATCGTCACCGACCAGACCTCCGCCCACGACCCGCTGGCCTACCTGCCCCTCGGCACCGCCTTCGAGGACATGGCCGACGCCGCCGCCAAGGACCCGGCCGGCTTCACCACCCGGGCCCGCGAGTCCATGGCCCGGCACGTCGAGGCCATGGTCGGCTTCATGGACGCCGGCGCGGAGGTCTTCGACTACGGCAACTCCATCCGCGGCGAAGCGCAACTGGCCGGATACGACCGGGCCTTCGCCTTCCCCGGCTTCGTCCCCGCCTACATCCGCCCGCTGTTCTGCGAAGGCAAGGGCCCCTTCCGCTGGGCCGCCCTGTCCGGCGAGGCCTCCGACATCGCGAAGACCGACAAGGCGATCCTCGACCTCTTCCCGGAGAACGAGTCCCTGGCCCGCTGGATCCGCATGGCCGGGGAGCGGGTCCACTTCCAGGGCCTGCCCGCCCGCATCTGCTGGCTCGGCTACGGCGAGCGGGACAAGGCCGGTGAGCGGTTCAACGACATGGTCGCGAGCGGGGAGCTGGCCGCGCCGGTCGTCATCGGCCGCGACCACCTCGACTGTGGCTCCGTCGCGTCGCCCTACCGGGAGACCGAGGCCATGCTCGACGGGTCCGACGCGATCGCCGACTGGCCGCTGCTGAACGCGATGGTGAACGTGGCGTCCGGGGCGTCCTGGGTGTCCCTGCACCACGGAGGCGGTGTCGGTATGGGACGGTCGATCCACGCGGGGCAGGTGACGGTGGCCGACGGCACGAGGCTGGCCGGCGAGAAGATCCGGCGGGTGCTGACGAACGACCCGGGCATGGGGGTCATCCGGCATGTCGATGCCGGGTACGACATCGCGGAGACGGTGGCGCAGGAGAAGGGCGTCCGTGTCCCGATGCGTGAAGGTGACTCGGCGTGACCGCGCCGAACGGCAACCCTCCGGTGGGGGCGGGCGCATCGTCGCCGCCTGCGGGTCCGGCTGTGCCCATCCGTTCCGCCCTGCGGAACGACTGCCCACAGCCTGCACGGCCCGGCGGTGCCTCCTTTCACCAGATGTGGCGCGACCTGCTCCCCATCGGCCGCCACCCCACCTCCAACGGCTACCGGCGATTCGCCTGGACCAGGATCGACGGCGACTGCCGGGCCTGGTTCGAGGAACAGGCCGTCGCCCGAGGGCTGCGCTACGAGGTCGACCGGAACGGAAACCAGTGGGCCTGGCTCGGTGACCCCGCCGCCGGGGACGCCGTCGTCACCGGGTCGCATCTGGACTCCGTGCCGGACGGCGGCGCCTTCGACGGTCCCCTCGGAGTCGTGTCGGCCTTCGCCGCGCTGGACGAACTGCGCGCCCGGGGCGCACGGTTCACCCGCCCCCTCGGCATCGTGAACTTCGGCGACGAGGAGGGCGCCCGATTCGGGCTCGCCTGTGTCGGCTCCCGGCTCACCGCCGGACAGCTCACCCGCGAACAGGCGCACCGGCTCACCGACGGCGAGGGCGTGACCCTGCCCCGGGCCATGGAGGCCGCCGGATACGACCCGGAGGCCATCGGGCCCGACCCCGAGCGGCTCGCGCGCATCGGCGCCTTCGTCGAACTTCACGTCGAGCAGGGCCGTGCCCTCGACCTGTCCGGCGACCGGGTCGGCATCGCCAGCGCGATCTGGCCGCATGGCCGGTGGCGGTTCGACTTCCGGGGTGAGGCCAACCACGCCGGCACCACCCGGCTCGCCGACCGGCGCGACCCCATGCTGTCCTACGCCGAGACCGTCCTCGCCGCCCGCCGCGAGGCCGAACTGGCCGGTGCCGTCGCCACGTTCGGCAAGATCGCCGTCGAGCCGAACGGCGTCAACGCCATCCCCTCCCTGGTGCGCGGCTGGCTCGACTCGCGCGCCGCCGACCAGGACAGCCTGGACGCCGTGGTCGCCGGCGTCGAGAAGGCGGCAGGGGAGTACGCCGCCGCCCACGGTGTCGATCTCGCCGTCGTGCGCGAGTCGTTCACGCCCGTCGTCGAGTTCGACCACGCCCTGCGCGACGAACTCGGCCGCATCCTCGGCAAGGACACCGACCTCACCGTCCCCGTCCTGGGCACCGGCGCCGGACACGACGCCGGGATCCTGTCCGGGAGCATCCCGACCGCCATGCTGTTCGTGCGCAACCCCACCGGCGTCTCCCACTCACCGGCCGAGTCCGCCACCGAGGACGACTGCGTCGCCGGGGTACTCGCACTCGCCGACGTACTGGAAGGACTGGCGTGCAGGTGACCACAGCAGCCACGCGCACGTACTGGCTGGAGCACGCCTGGCTCGGCACACACGTCGAGCCGGGCGTGGCCCTGGAGGTCCGGGACGGCCGCATCGCCGCCGTCCACGCGGGCACCCCCGCCCCGCCCCCGGGCGCCGAGATCCTGCGCGGCCTCACCCTCCCCGGCCTCGCCAACGCCCACAGCCACGCCTTCCACCGCGCCCTGCGCGGTACCGTCCAGGTCGGCTCCGGCACCTTCTGGACCTGGCGCGAGGTCATGTACGCCACGGCCGCCCGGCTCACCCCGGACCGCTACCACGCCCTCGCCCGCGCCGTGTACGCCGAGATGGCCCTGGCCGGCATCACGGCGGTCGGCGAGTTCCACTACGTCCACCACGCCCCCGGCGGCACCCCCTACGCCGACCCCAACGCGATGGGCGAGGCCCTGATCGCGGCCGCCGCCGAAGCGGGGATCCGCATCACCCTCCTCGACACCGCCTACCTCTCCTCCGGCTTCGGGCAGCCGCCCACCACCCCTCAGCTCCGCTTCTCCGACGGCACGGCGGACGCCTGGGCCGAACGCTGTTCAGTTCTCAAGGAACGAGATCACGCGCGGATCGGGGCGGCGATCCACTCCGTACGGGCCGTGCCCGCCGACCAGCTGGCGACCGTCGCCCGGTGGGCCGAGGAGCGGCGGGCCCCGCTCCATGTGCACCTGTCGGAACAGACGGCCGAGAACGACGCCTGCCGGGAGGCCCACGGCCGCACCCCCACCCGGCTGCTCGCCGACCACGGCGTGCTCGGCCCGCGCACCACCGGCGTCCACAACACCCACCTGACCGCCGAGGACATCTCCCTCATCGGCGGCACCGGCACCGGCACCTGTATGTGCCCCACCACCGAGCGGGACCTCGCCGACGGCATCGGACCCGCCGTCGCCCTGCAGCAGGCGGGCTCGCCGCTGTCCCTCGGGTCCGACAGCCACGCCGTGATCGACCTGCTCGAAGAGGCACGCGCCATGGAGCTGAACGAGCGCCTGCGCACCCGTACCCGAGGCCACTGGACGGCGGCGGCCCTCCTGCGGGCCGCCTCGGCGGACGGGCACGCGGCCCTCGGCTGGCAGGACGCGGGCGCCCTGGAGCCCGGCGCGCTCGCCGACTTCACGACGATCGCGCTCGACTCGGTCAGGACGGCAGGGCCGCTTCCGCGGCTCGGGGCCGAGACGGCCGTATTCGCCGCGTCGGCGGCAGATGTGTCGCATACGGTCGTGGCAGGCAGGCACGTCGTACGGGACGGGGTCCACTCGCTCGTACCGGATGTGCCGCGAGCCCTCGCGGACGCCGTCGAAGCCCTGCGCGGATGACCCCGGACCGCTCCCGCGAGCGGCCGGTCCCCGCGCCCGAACCCACCGCCGACCAGGCCACCAAGGACGCCATGAGCAACGCGACGACCGTCAGCCCCGCCCACTCCGCGAGCACCGCAAGCACGCTCATCACCAACATCGCCGCCCTGGTCACCAACGACCCCTCCCTCGGTGACAATTCCCCCCTCGGACTGATCCAGGACGCGGCCGTCGTCATCGAAGGCGACCGCATCGCGTGGACCGGTGATCAAAGCAAAGCACCCGCCACTGACAATCGGGTCGACGCAGGCGGCCGCGCGGTCCTCCCCGGCTTCGTCGACTCCCACTCCCACCTCGTCTTCGCGGGCGACCGGACGCAGGAGTTCAACGCCCGGATGTCGGGACGGCCGTACAGCGCGGGCGGCATCCGTACGACCGTCGCGGCCACCCGCGCCGCGACGGACGAGGAACTGGAAGCCAACGTCACCCGTTACCTCGCCGAGGCCCTCCGCCAGGGCACCACCACCTTCGAGACCAAGTCCGGCTACGGCCTCACGACCCACGACGAGTCCCGCGCCCTGCGCGTCGCCGCCCGCCACACCGACGAGGTCACCTACCTCGGCGCCCACATCGTCGCGCCCGAGTTCGCCGACGACCCGGCCGCCTACGTCGATCTCGTCACCGGCGAGATGCTCGACGCCTGCGCCCCGCACGCCCGCTGGATCGACGTCTTCTGCGAGCGGGGCGCCTTCGACGGCGACCAGGCCCGCGCGATCCTCACCGCCGGCAAGGCACGCGGCCTGCACCCCCGGATCCACGCCAACCAGCTCTCCTACGGCCCCGGCGTCCGACTGGCGGTCGAACTCGACGCGGCCAGCGCCGACCACTGCACCCACCTGACGGACGAGGACGTCGACGCGCTGGCGAACAGCCGCACGGTCGCCACCCTCCTGCCCGGCGCCGAGTTCTCCACCCGCGCCGAGTGGCCGGATGCCCGCCGCCTCCTCGACGCGGGCGTCACCGTGGCCCTGTCCACGGACTGCAACCCGGGCTCGTCGTTCACCTCGTCCGTCCCGTTCTGCATCGCGCTCGCCGTACGGGACATGGGCATGACCCCGGACGAGGCCGTCTGGGCGGCCACGGCGGGCGGCGCAGCGGCCCTGAGGCGCACCGACGTCGGCCGCCTCACCCCGGGCGCGTACGCCGACCTGACGCTTCTCGACGCCCCGAGCCACGTCCACCTGGCCTACCGGCCCGGGGTCCCGCTGGTCACCGGGGTCTGGCGACACGGCGAGCGGGTGCTCTGACCATGCGTCGGCCGTACGCGACGAGGTGGGTCATGGCGCCGTCCCGGCGCGAGCGCGCGAAGCGGCTGGTGAGGGAGCGGCGGGCGCACTGAGGCCCGCGAGGCCCATGGGAGACGCGCCCGGGGGCGGACCGAACGGTCCGCCCCCGAAGTACAGCGTCACCGGGCACAGCGTCGCGCAGTGTGGACCCCTCATCGGAGGACCACTTTGCGGAGGTCACTCCTCGACGGTCAGCCCCTTGCGCAGCCGTACCAGCGTCCGGGACAGCAGCCGCGAGACGTGCATCTGGGAGATGCCCAGTTCCTCGCCGATCTCCGACTGGGTCATGCCCGCGACGAAGCGCAGGGACAGGATCTTCCGGTCGCGCGGCGGAAGTTCGGCGATCAGCGGCTTCAACGACTCGACGTACTCGATGCCTTCGAGCCCGTGGTCCTCGTAGCCGATACGGTCCGCGAGCGCGCCCTCGGAGTCGTCCTCCTCCGGCTGGGCGTCCAGCGAGGAGGCGGTGTAGGCGTTCGACGCCGCCATGCCCTCGACGACCTCGTCGTTGGAGATGCCGAGGCGCTCGGCCAGTTCGGTCACCGTCGGGGCGCGGTCCAGCTTCTGGGCCAGCTCGTCACCGGCCTTGGCCAGGTCGAGCCGCAGCTCCTGGAGCCGCCGCGGAACGCGCACGGACCACGACGTGTCGCGGAAGAAGCGCTTGATCTCGCCGACGATGGTCGGCATCGCGAACGTGGGGAACTCGACACCCCGGGACAGCTCGAAGCGGTCGATCGCCTTGATCAGGCCGATGGTGCCGACCTGGATGATGTCCTCCATCGGCTCGCTGCGGGAGCGGAACCGGGAGGCGGCGAACTTGACCAGCGCGAGGTTCAGTTCGACGAGCGTGTTGCGGACGTACGAGTACTCGTGGGTGCCTTCCTCCAGCGACTCCAGGCGCTCGAAGAGGGTCTTGGACAGGGCCCGTGCGTCGACCGCGTCGACTTCCTCGTACGGGGGGATGTCCGGAAGTCCGGCGAGAAGGTCGTCCTGTGTGACGAGCATCTCAACCTGCTCGATGGGATCCAGATGTTCCGGAGGGGGTGTCGACGTCGCTTTCTGGGTACGCGATGCGTCGAGCCGGGGTGACATGATGTCCTCCATCGTTCTCGGCATATGGCTGCCGGAGCCAGTACGTGCACTGCGGTGTGCGGCGCCTCCAAAGCCGGCCGTGTCGGTTACGTGTCCTACTAGGCCTACCCGCTTCCCCGAGCCCACCGCAAGTGCGTTCTGTGAGTATATGTCCGTTTGTGTGCGGTTGTTCGGGTGTCGAAGCGTGGAGGGAAGGCGTAGTGTTCGTGGGCGTCAGCAGCAGTCACGACGTCGGGAGAGAGAGACGGCATGGACCGCGGGACAGTCGGCAGCGCACAGTCTGGCCGGCTTCTGGTGGAGGTGCGGGAAGAGGGCTCTAATGCCGTCGTGACCCCGGCGGGTGAGTTGGATCACCACACCGCCGATCTGTTGCGTGAGCCACTCGAAGACTGCCTCTCCAAGGGATTCAAGCGCCTGGTCATCGACTGCGCGCGGCTGGAGTTCTGTGACTCCACGGGGCTCAACGTGCTCCTGGGTGCCCGTCTGAAGGCCGAGGCCGCGGGCGGTGGTGTGGCACTCGCCGGGATGCAGCCGGTGGTGGCGCGCGTGTTCGAGATCACTGGTGCGGATGCGGTCTTCAGCGTCCATGACACGCTTGAGGCGGCCCTGGCCGACGAGTCGGGCTGAGCCGCGGTGTGTCGGCGCGCCGAGCCTCGGCCATCCCTCTGTGACCGGTGTCCCGCCCCCGTCGCGCCTTTCGCGCCGAATACGGGGGTGTTCCCCCGAGCCGCCCGGGCAGGAGACATCCTGAAACGGTCGGCCGCCAGGGCGGCGGGGGCGCCGCGAAACCGTCGTGCCGCGCACTGCGTGACTGACTGTGTAGTGATTTTTTTGAATTGTGAACTGGTGAATCGGTGAGGTGAAGCGCTGATGAGCACCACCCGGCCCTACTCGCCGGGCGACCGCGGGCCGGAGCCCAGCGGCGCTTCCGGGGCGTCCGAGGGTGGCGTACCGGCGGGCGGTGCGTCCGGCGAGGGCGTGGCCGCGCCGTCCGGAGCCGCGGCACCGCCGGGGGGCCGGCAGGTGCGGCGGCTGAGCTTCGACGGCGTCAGCGGTGTCGTCCCGCTCGCCCGCGACTTCGCCCGCCAGGCGCTGTACGCGTGGGGCTGGCTGCCGGCCGCCTCGGCGGACCGGCGGGCCGCCGCCGAGGACGTGCTGCTCGTCGTCTCCGAGCTGGTCACCAATGCCTGTCTGCACGCCGAGGGGCCGGACCAGTTGTGGATCACCTGCGACAACAAGGTGATCCGCATCGAGGTCGCCGACCGGGGCACGGGTCAGCCGTCGCCCCGCACCCCGCACCGGGCCGGCCGCCCAGGCGGTCACGGCATGTTCATCGTCCAGCGGCTGTGCCTGGATTGGGGCGTCGTCCGCACGCCGGGAGTCGCCGGCAAGACGGTGTGGGCCGAACTGGGAGCTCCTGCCTGATCAGGAGCCGCCTTGGCTGGTCCGGGGCGCTGTGAGCATGCCGGCGGGGCTTCGGCTGTCCTTGGCGCCCGTGTGGGGCGAGCTCGGGCTGTTTCTCGGGCGCCTGACCGGATGGCTGATCGACCGCGGTACGGGCTCCCCGCACTCTAGGTGATCGACCGGGCACGGCTTCGGCTGTCCGGGTGACCGGACGGGTGCGGACTCCGGGCCCTTCTCGTGCGGCCATTCGGGTGAAGGGCCGAGCGGGCAGTTCCCGCCCGCACTCCCCGCCCATCCCCCCGCCCGTCACTCCCCACACTCCGGATCGCCACAGATCCGGGGCGCACTGTGTCTTCCTTCCTCAACGCCCCGGGCGTACCTTGACGGCCCGATCTGATGCGCCGTCAGGAAACAGGAAGGGGAGCGGCTCCGTGTCGTACCGGAATCGAACCGCCGCGCTCGCGTCCGCCGCGGCCCTGGCCGGCTCGGCGGTGTTGATCGCCGCCCCCTCGGCCCGGGCCGAGGTCGTCGACGTCAACTACCAGTGCAAGACGCCGATCGGCGACAAGAGCGCCGTCTCGCCCATCGACATCAAGGGTGTCAAGAGCGGCAGCGGCTACCGGATCACCATGTCCTGGCAGAAGGGCGTCTCCTCCAGCCCGGTCGAACTGGGCAAGGGCGCGATGACCCCGAGCGCCACCATCGCCCTGGGCGGCGCGGACAGCGGCACCCTGACGGTGACCGGCCCCGCCAACGACGCCGCGATCCCCGCCAACACGCCGATCAAGATCAACGACCTCAGCGGCACGTACACGCCGAAGAAGAGCGGCGAGGTCACCTTCACGGCCGGCGTGCTCACCATCAAGGCGCTCGGCACGACGACCACGTGCACGCCGACGAACGACCCGGGCGCGTCCCTGACCCTCGACGTCACGGCCGCGAGCGGCGGCGGTGCCACCGGCTCCACCCAGGGCGGTGGCTCCAACCCGGGATCCGGCTCCGGCGACGAGCTCCCGCAGACCGGCCCGGAGGACTCGGCCGTCGCCCTCGGCACCCTCGGCGGAACCGTCCTGCTCGCCGGCGCGGCGGGCGCCCTGTGGCTGACACGACGTCACCGGACAGCGCGAGTACGCCACTGAGCGCACCCCCGCACCCCCCGCACGACCGCTGGAGCCGCCGATGCCGCCGATGCCGTACGTCGCCCATGTCCCGTACCTGTCACCGCGTCTCCTGCTCCGTCTCCTCCTGGCCCTCCTGCTGGTGCTCCCGCTGGGCCTGGCGGGTGCCGGGCCCGCCGGTGCGGCGGACCGGCCGGTCGTCGAGCTGTCCAGGGCCCAGGCCGGGACGGGCGGCTCGGTCACCGTCACCGGCAGCGGCTGGCGTCCGCGTGCCCTGCTGACGCTGCTGGTCTGCGGGCAGGCCGAGCCGTCCCGGGGCGTGACCGGCGGCACCAACTCCTGCGCCAACGCCGACGGCCGGGCCGTCACCACCGACGCCGAAGGGCGCTTCCGCCGCGAACTGCCCGTCGTGGAACCGCCCGTGCCGTGCCCCTGCGTGGTGCACGTGGCGACGGTGACGGGGGCGGGGGCCGAGGCCGACGCGGTCCTCCGGGTCGCCGGGCACGCGGTCGAGCCGCTGCCCGCCGACCGGGCCGGCGGGCGGCTGTCCCTGCTCGCGGACACCCGGCTGCGGGGCTCCGACGGGCTGCTGACCTGGTTCGGCTCCCCGCCCGCCCGGACACTCGTGGTCACCGTGGGGAACGTCGGGACGTCCCCCGTGAAGGACCCCGTCTTCCAGGTCGGCACCTCCCACGGCGTGTTCGCCCCGCAGTGGCAGGACCAGCGCTGGCGCGGCACGATCCGGCCCGGAGGCAAGGCGCGCATCGAACTCCCCGTGCAGCTCGCGGCCGGGGCGCACGGCGACTACACCGTCTCCCTGAAGTACGGCGGCAAGGTCCTCGCCGAACAGCCCTGGGGCGTGGGCCGCCCCTGGGGCGTGACCCTGTTCTGGGTCTTCGTCTGCCTGGTCGTCCCGGCGGCGCTCTTCCGCGCCGGCCTGGCCGTCGTCGACCACGCACGCCCCCGACACGCCGTGCACGCGGCCCGCCCGCCCCGTCGCCGCCCGCGCCTGCTCCTGCCCGCCGCACGCCGGCCCCCGGCCCTGCCATGGGTCTCCCCGGACGCCGAACCGCCGAGCTCGACGAGGACATGAAGGACGAGGACATGAGAAAGGGCCGCCGCACCTCGAAGGTGCGGCGGCCCGTTCGTCAGGGTCCGGCGGGACGGGTCAGTGGACGTCGCCCATCAGCGCCTTGACTTTCCTGCGGTACATGTACACCGCGCCACCCGCCAGGGCGGCGAGGACCGCCTCCGCCGCGACCGCGCCCGTGCCGCTCAGGTCGACGCCCCCGACGGCCGGGTTGGAGAGCAGACCCGTCACCGAGTCACCCGCCGTGACCGCGAGGAACCAGACGCCCATCATCTGGCTGGCGTACTTGGCCGGGGCCATCTTCGTCGTCACCGACAGGCCGACCGGCGAGAGGCACAGCTCACCGACGGTCTGGATCAGGTAGATGCCCACCAGCCACATCGGGCTGACCAGCGTGTCACCGCCGGCCATGCCCAGCGGCAGCAGGAAGAAGAAGAACGAGACACCGATGAAGAACAGCGCCGCGGCGAACTTGGCGACCGTGCTCGGCTCCTTGCCCTTGCGGTTCAGCCACAGCCAGAACCAGGCGAAGACCGGGGCCAGGGCCATGATGAACACCGGGTTCAGCGACTGGTACCAGGACGACGGGAAGTCGAAGCCGAGCAGCGAGCCGGAGGCCTTCGTCTCACCGAACGCCTGGACCGTGGAACCGCCCTGGTCGTAGATCATCCAGAAGGCGGCGGCCGCGACGAAGAACCAGATGTAGCCGGTCATCTTCGACTGCTCGACGTCGCTGAGCTCCTTGTCCCGCTTGATGCGGATCAGCACACCGGCCGGAATGATCAGGCCGATCACCGTGAGCGGGATCATCGCCCAGTTGAGGGTGAAGTGGCCGGTGAGGCCGACGACGCCGTAGAAGACCGCCGCGACGGCCAGCCAGAGCAGGCCCTTGCGCAGCCAGGACGCGCGCTCCTCGGCGGCCAGCGGCTTGGGTACGACGCTGCTCTGCGGGCTCAGGTTCCGGGTGCCGACGAGGAAGGCCACGAGGCCGATGCCCATGCCGACCGCGGCCAGACCGAAGCCGAGATGCCAGCTCACCTGCTGGCCGACCGTGCCGATGATCAGCGGCGCGAAGAAGGCACCCATGTTGATGCCCATGTAGAAGATCGTGAAGCCGCCGTCACGGCGCGGGTCCTCCGGGCCGTCGTAGAGGTGGCCGACCATGGTGGAGATGTTGGCCTTGAGCAGGCCCGAGCCCAGTGCCACCAGGGCCAGACCCGCGAAGAAGGGCGCCTGGCCGCCGGGCAGCGCCAGCACCAGGTGACCGGCCATGATCGTGACGGCCGCGATCGCCACCGTCTTGCGCGGGCCCCAGACCCGGTCGCCGAGCCAGCCGCCGGGCATGGCGAGCAGGTACACCATCGACAGGTACACCGAGTAGATCGCCGTGGTGGTGGCGAGGTCCATCCCGAGCCCGCCGCCCATGCTGCCCTTCTTGGCGTCGGGCCCGCCGGAGAGCAGGTACACGACGAGCAGGGCCCGCATGCCGTAGAAGCTGAACCGCTCCCACATCTCGGTCATGAACAGAGTGGCCAGTCCGCGGGGGTGGCCGAAGAAGGTCTTCTCGGAGCCGGGGGTGCCCGGGCGGGCCGAGTCCTTCGTCAGGCTGGACGCCATGGTCGTTCCTTGCTGGTCGGGACGCGCTCCGCAGCAGCGGTGGGTGCGCCCGGGGGGAGCTGCCGGCACCGGTTCGTACGGCCGTCCGCCCGACGCCTACGGGGGTCCGCTCCGGGTCACGGAGCGGTGGGCGGTCGCCACCGGGATCCACGCCTCTACGCGCGTATCCGCACGACGAGGCCCGGCCACAGGTCGTTTCGGGTCCGGGGGGCCGGCGAACCGGTCCGCGCACAGACCCGCACACAAAAGAGACCTCCAGGGGCAAACGGCCTCCGAAGGTCGCCATGGTGCTACAGGCGTTGATTCACCATACGGCAGGACACCGCCGTATATGGAAGGACTTGAGACACGGATCACAGGTGTCGGGGGAACCGCAAGCCCTATTTCCATGGTCCTTACCAGGATCGCACCCCACAGGCAGAGGTCTGTGCGCCTACCCGCGGTTCGTAAGAAACGGGTGTGCCGCGGGTAAGAATCAAGCCTTCCGGTCACACCCCAGCTCAGGGGCTTGCGGGACTACCATCACCTCATGACCCGTGTACTGCTCGCCGAGGACGACGCGTCCATCTCGGAGCCTCTCGCCCGTGCTCTGCGCCGGGAGGGCTACGAGGTCGAGGTGCGTGAGGACGGACCCACCGCGCTCGACGCCGGAATGCAGGGTGGCGTCGACCTGGTCGTGCTCGACCTGGGTCTGCCCGGCATGGACGGTCTGGAGGTGGCCCGCCGCCTGCGGGGTGAAGGCCACAGCATCCCGATCCTCATCCTGACCGCGCGCGCCGACGAGGTGGACACCGTCGTCGGGCTCGACGCGGGCGCCGACGACTACGTCACCAAGCCGTTCCGGCTCGCCGAGCTGCTCGCCCGCGTCCGCGCCCTGCTGCGCCGCGGTGCAGCAGAGCCGCAGCAGCCGCCCGCCACCCACGGCGTGCGGATCGACGTCGAGTCGCACCGCGCCTGGATGGGCGAGGAGGAGCTCCAGCTCACCGCCAAGGAGTTCGACCTGCTGCGGGTGCTGGTGCGCGACGCGGGCCGGGTCGTCACCCGCGACCAGCTGATGCGCGAGGTCTGGGACACCACCTGGTGGTCGTCGACCAAGACCCTCGACATGCACATCTCCTGGCTGCGCAAGAAGCTCGGCGACGACGCGGCCAACCCCCGGTACATCGCCACGGTGCGCGGCGTGGGCTTCCGTTTCGAGAAGAGCTGA
Organism: Streptomyces sp. NPDC006235; assembly: GCF_040613735.1. NCBI lineage: Bacteria > Bacillati > Actinomycetota > Actinomycetes > Kitasatosporales > Streptomycetaceae > Streptomyces > Streptomyces sp. NPDC006235. The sequence continues at coordinate 57,435 of NZ_JBEXSR010000032.1, read as the reverse complement.
GTCGCGGGGCAGGCAAGGGTAGGCACGGGTAACAGGACATGCGCCGCCGACTGATCCAGTCCACGCTCGCCGTGGTGCTCGTCGTGATCGCCGTCTTCGGGGTCTCCCTCGTCATCGTCGAGACCAGGACGATCAGCAACAGCGCCCAGGAGCGGGTGGAGTCCGAGGCGGTCCGGCTGGCCAGCATCGTCGACAGCCGGCTCTTCGGGGCGCAGCAGGTCGACGCCGAGGTGCTGCGCGACCAGATCACGCAGAACCGCTACTACGCGGTGATCCGGATCCCCGGGGAAGCGCCCATCGAGGTCGGCACCAAGCCGACCGGTGACGTCATCAGCGCCAGCGCGCCCGGCGAGGAGGGCGAGACGGTCACCGTCCAGGAGCCGCGCTCCTCGGTGACCCGCGAGGTCGGCCGCACCCTGCTGATCATCGCGCTGGTCGCGCTGCTCGCCGTGGTGGCCGCGGTGCTGCTGGCCGTCCGCCAGGCGAACCGGCTGGCGTCGCCGCTGACCGACCTCGCGGAGACGGCCGAGCGGCTCGGCTCGGGCGATCCGCGCCCGCGCCACAAGCGGTACGGCGTACCCGAGCTGGACCGGGTCGCGGACGTGCTGGACGGCTCGGCCGAGCGCATCGCGCGCATGCTCACCGCCGAGCGGCGGCTGGCCGCGGACGCCTCCCACCAGCTGCGGACGCCGCTCACCGCGCTGTCCATGCGGCTGGAGGAGATCACCCTCACCGACGACCCGGACACGGTGAAGGAAGAGGCGACGATCGCGCTGACCCAGGTCGAGCGGCTCACGGACGTCGTCGAGCGGCTGCTCACGAACTCCCGCGATCCGCGCACCGGCTCCGCCGTCACCTTCGACCTCGACGAGGTCATCCAGCAGCAGCTCGCCGAGTGGCGCCCCGCCTACCGCAGCGCGGGCCGGGCGATCGTCAGCTCCGGCAAGCGGCACCTCGAGGCCGTCGGCACACCGGGAGCGGTCGCGCAGGTGCTGGCCGCGCTGATCGAGAACTCCCTGATGCACGGCGGCGGCACGGTGGCGCTGCGCACCCGCGTCATCGGCAACCAGGCCGTCATCGAGGTCACGGACGAGGGCCCCGGGGTCCCCGCCGATCTCGGCGCCCGGATCTTCGAGCGGGCCATCAGCGGGCGCAACTCCACGGGCATCGGCCTGGCCGTGGCCCGCGACCTGGCGGAAGCGGACGGCGGCCGCCTGGAGATGCTCCAGACCAAGCCGCCGGTGTTCGCCCTGTTCCTGTCGCGCACGCCCGTCGGGCAGTCCCACGGCGGCCAGGACGAGCCGATGATCCGCTGACGCGTCCCACGACGGCTTACGGCACCCGCTGCTTGGCCCGCGACCGCCTGGCCCGCTCGCCCTTCAGGATCGATTCCGCGTCCGCCACCGCCTCACGGGCCGGGAGGGCGCGGAACACCCAGCTGCGGTACGACCAGAAGCGGAACAGCGTGGCGACGCCGATGCCGAGGAACTTGAAGATGTTGTTCTGCAGCGGAGTGTCCCAGCCGAAGCCGTACGTGGCCGCGTACAGGATGCCGTTCTCGATGACCAGGCCGATCGCGCTGAACAGCAGGAACAGGCTCATTTCCCGCGTACGGCGGCTCTTGTCGCGGTCGCGGTAGGTGAAGTAGCGGAACCCGACGTAGTTGAAGACGATCGCCACGACGGTCGCGATGACGCTCGCGCGCACCACCTGGAGGTCGGTGACGTGCCGCACCAGGTTGAAGACGAGGAGGTTGACGAGCACCCCGGCACCGCCCACCGCGCCGAACTTGGCGACTTCGTGGACGAGCCGTCGGAGCCGCGAGGCACCATGTCCCATGGTCGTGCAGGCCCCCGTCCGTGGTCGGCGTCAACCCAGCCATGCTAACCACCCTTCAGCGCGATCTTCCTGCGGGCGCCGGTGGACCACCGGAGATGGTCCGGGCGGGGCCGGGGTGGGGCAGGAAACCGGCCACCTCGGCGCGGCCGATACCCTGGGGGCGTGACGTTCCCGGTAGTCGGCATGGTCGGCGGGGGCCAGCTCGCTCGTATGACACACGAGGCAGGCATCCCGCTGGGCATCAGGTTCAAGCTCCTCAGTGACACCCCGCAGGACTCAGCTGCGCAGGTCGTGAGCGATGTCGTCGTCGGCGACTATCGCGACCTGGAGACGCTGCGCGCCTTCGCACGCGGGTGCGATGTGATCACCTTCGATCACGAACACGTGCCCACCGAGCACCTCAGGGCCCTGGAGGCGGACGGCATCCCCGTGCGCCCCGGCCCCGACGCGCTCGTGCACGCCCAGGACAAGGGCGTGATGCGCGCGAAGCTCGACGCGATCGGCGTGCCCTGCCCCAGACACAGAATCGTTTCCGATCCGCAGGACGTGGCGGCCTTCGCCGCCGAGGGTGACGGCTTCCCCGTCGTCCTCAAGACCGTCCGCGGCGGCTACGACGGCAAGGGCGTGTGGGTCGTCGACTCCGTCGAGGAGGCCGCCGACCCGTTCAAGGCCGGTGTCGCCGTGCTCGCCGAGGAGAAGGTCGACTTCGTCCGCGAGCTCGCCGCCAACGTCGTGCGCTCCCCGCACGGCCAGGCCGTCGCCTACCCGGTCGTGGAGTCCCGCCAGGTCAACGGCGTCTGCGACACGGTCATCGCCCCGGCGCCCGACCTCGACGAGGCCCTCGCACTGGAGGCCTCGGAGATGGCGCTGAACATCGCCAAGGAACTCGGCGTCGTCGGGCACCTCGCCGTCGAGCTGTTCCAGACCCGCGACGGCCGCATCCTCGTCAACGAGCTGGCGATGCGCCCGCACAACTCCGGCCACTGGTCGATGGACGGCGCCGTCACCAGCCAGTTCGCCAACCACGTCCGGGCGGTCCTGGACCTGCCCCTCGGCGACCCGCGCCCGCGCGCCAAGTGGACCGTCATGGTCAACGTCCTCGGCGGCGACTACCCGGACATGTACTCCGCGTACCTGCACTGCATGGCCCGCGACCCCCAGCTCAAGATCCACATGTACGGCAAGGACGTGAAGCCCGGCCGCAAGGTCGGTCACGTCAACACCTACGGCGACGATCTGGACGACGTGCTGGAGCGCGCCCGTCACGCAGCCGGTTACCTGAGAGGCACGATCACCGAATGAGCCCTGTTGTCGGCATCGTCATGGGGTCGGACAGCGACTGGCCCGTCATGGAGGCAGCCGCCAAGGCCCTCGACGAGTTCGAGATCGCCTACGAGGTGGACGTCGTCTCCGCGCACCGCATGCCGCGCGAGATGGTCGCCTACGGCGAGCAGGCCGACGAGCGCGGGCTCAAGGTGATCATCGCCGGGGCCGGCGGCGCCGCCCACCTGCCCGGCATGCTCGCCTCCGTCACCCCGCTGCCGGTCATCGGCGTGCCCGTGCCGCTGAAGTACCTCGACGGCATGGACAGCCTGCTGTCGATCGTGCAGATGCCGGCCGGTGTCCCGGTCGCCACGGTCTCCGTCGCCGGGGCCCGCAACGCCGGTCTGCTCGCGGCCCGCATCCTCGCCGCGCACGACGACGAGCTCCGCGCCCGCATGCGCGACTTCCAGCAGGAGCTCAACGACCAGGCCACCGAGAAGGGCAAGCGCCTGCGCTCCAAGGTCGAGGGCTCGGGCGGCTTCGGCTTCGGCGCGGGGAAGTGACGACGATGACCTCCGTGGCGGCGGTCCGGGAACTCCTGGGCGAGTTCCCGGTCGTCGACGGGCACAACGACCTGCCCTGGGCGCTGCGCGAGCAGGTCCGCTACGACCTCGACGCCCGCGATGTCGCCGCCGACCAGAGCGCCCACCTGCACACCGACATCCCGCGGCTGCGCGCGGGCGGGGTCGGTGCGCAGTACTGGTCGGTGTACGTCCGCACGGACCTGCCCGACCCGGTCGCGGCCACGCTCGAACAGATCGACTGCGTACGGCAGTTGATCGACCGCCACCCGGAGGACCTGCGGCCCGCGCTGACGGCCGCCGACATGGAGGCCGCGCGCCGGGAGGGCCGGATCGCCTCCCTCATGGGCGCGGAGGGCGGGCACTCCATCGCCAACTCCCTGGGCACCCTGCGCGGCCTCTACGGTCTCGGCGTGCGCTATCTCACCCTCACCCACAACGACAACGTCGACTGGGCGGACTCCGCGACCGACGAGCCGAGGGCCGGCGGCCTCACCGCGTTCGGCCGGGAGGTCGTGCGGGAGATGAACCGGCTCGGCATGCTCGTCGACCTCTCCCACGTGGCGGCGACGACCATGCGCGACGCGCTCGACACGAGCTCCGCCCCGGTGATCTTCTCCCACTCCTCGGCACGGGCCGTGTGCGACCACCCGCGCAACATCCCGGACGACGTCCTGGAGCGGCTGCCCGCCAACGGCGGCGTCGCGATGGTGACGTTCGTGCCGAAGTTCGTGCTCCAGGCCGCCGTCGAGTGGACGGCCGCGGCCGACGAGAACATGCGCGCCCACGGCTTCCACCACCTCGACACCACCGCGCAGGCCATGAAGGTCCACCGTGCCTTCGAGGAGCGGCACCCGCGCCCGGTCGCCACGGTGTCCACGGTCGCCGACCACCTGGACCACATGCGCGAGGCGGCCGGCATCGACCACCTCGGCATCGGCGGCGACTACGACGGCACGGCCTTCACCCCTGACGGCCTGGCCGACGTCTCCGGCTACCCGAACCTGATCGCGGAACTCATGGACCGCGGCTGGTCCAAGGCCGACCTGGCGAAGCTGACCTGGAAGAACGCGGTCCGGGTCCTGGACGCGGCGCAGGACGTGGCCCGGGGGCTTCAGGCGACGCGGTCGCCGTCCAACAAGACGATCGAGTCGCTCGACGGCTGAGCGCCGAGGGTGGGGTAGTCGGTGTAGCCGGTCGCCCCGCCCACGTACATGAAGTACCGGTCGCGCATCTCGTTCAGGGGCGCCCCGAGCCGTAGCCGCGTCACCAGGTCCGGGTTGGCGAGGAAGGGCCGGCCGAGCGCGATCAGGTCGGCACCGGCGGCCAGCAGCTCCTCGGACGCCCGGAGCACGCCCTCCGTGGAGATCTCCTTCAGCACCGGGTTGGCGACGATCACCCCGGGCCAGCCGGCGCGCACCTTGCGGAACACCGGCGTGTCCGGGTCGGCGTACCCCAGGTGTAGATAGACGAGCCCCAGCCCGCCGAGCCGCTCGGCGAGCGCCGGGTAGATCTCCTCCGTCTCGCCCTCCTCGATGCCGTTGACCGTGTTGCCGGGGGAGACCCTCAGACCCACCCGCTCCGCGCCGATCTCGGCCGCCACGGCCTCGGTCACCTCGGCGGTGAACCGGATCCTGGCGGCGACCGGCCCGCCGTAGCCGTCCGTGCGGAGGTTGGTGTTGCGGGCGAGGAACTGGTGGAGCAGATGGCCGTTGGCGGAGTGCACCTCCACGCCCTCGAACCCGGCGTCCAGCGCGTTGCGGGCGGCCTTCGCGAAGTCGGCGACGGTGCTGCGGATGTCCTCGGCCGTCATCTCCCGCGGCACCGGGGCCGGCTGGTGACCCTCCGGCGTGAAGATCGTCTCGGGGAGCGGGACGGGCGAGGGCGCGAGGGGCGTCAGCCCGCTGGTCGCGGGGTGGCCGACCCGGCCGCCGTGCTGGAGTTGGAGAAACATCCGGCCGCCCGCGTCGCGCACGGCGTCCGTGACCTGCCGCCAGCCGGCCACGTGCGCCGGGCTGTGAACGGCGGTGATGTTCGGGTACGTCTGCCCGACCGCGTTCGGTGTCGCGGCCTCGGCGATGATCAGCCCGGCGGAGGCGCGCTGGGCGTAGTACGTGGCCATCAGCGGGGTCGGGGTGCCGTCGGCCTCGGCCCGGTTGCGGGTCAGGGGTGCCATCACCAGACGGTTGGGCAGGTCCAGCCCGGGGAGACGAGCCGGTTCGAAGAGTGCTGTCGTGTGCTGCGTCATGCCCGTACGCTAGAACCTGACACTCATGTCAGATTCAAGTCCGGGAGTGGGACGTGCGGATCGGTGAACTGGCCCGGCGCACCAATGTCAGCGAGCGGTCGCTGCGCTACTACGAGAAGCAGGGGATGCTCACCGCCGAGCGGACGCCCGGCGGACACCGGGAGTATCCGGAGGCGGCCGTGGACCGGGTCATCCGGATCCAGGAGCTGTTCGCGGCGGGACTATGCAGCGAGAAGATCGTCCAGCTGCTGCCGTGCATGCGGGACACGGACGGCGGGCCCTCGGTCCGCGCCACACCCAACCTGGTCGCCGAGCTCACCACCGAGCGTGCCCGCATCGACCGGATGATCGCCGACCTGGTCCGCTCCCGGGACACCCTCGACGAGGTGATCGAGGCGGCCCGCCTGCCCTGAGAGGGGCGCGGTGCGAGCCCGGGACCGTACTCCGAACGCCCCGCCCACCAGGAACCCTTCAGCGCGCCGTGCGACGGTGACCGTACCTCACGGACGACCGTACGGAGCCGCCATGGCAGACCTTCAGGACGACCTGCGCCCCACCGCCGCGGCCGGTGAGTTCGACGACCTGTCCGAGCCGTACGCCGACGAGGCCGTCATGGCGGCGGGCCCGGCGGAGCCCTACGAGCCCGTCTCCGCCCCGGACGACGCGCCGATGACCCGGGCCCACGCCATCCTCGCCGCCCACCCCGTCGCCGACGGCTACAACGGACTGCCCTGGGCACTCAAGCGCCTGTCCTACTACGACCTGGAGGGGGGCGAGAGCACCGTCGGCACGGACGTGCCCCGCCTGCGCCGCGGGCATGTGGGCGCGCTGTTCTGGTCGCTGCACCTGCCCGAGGGCCTCGACGGCGACCGGGCCGTCGGCGCCACCCTGGAGCAGCTGGACCTGGCCAAGAGCATCGCCCGGAGCTGCGAGGAGGGACTGCATCCGGCCTGTTCGGCGGGGCAGGTCGCGGACGCCCGCAACTGCGGCCGCGTCGCCGTGCTCCTCGGACCCGCCGGGGCCCCGGCCATGGGCGACTCGCTGGGCATCCTGCGCCAGCTGCACGTGCTCGGCCTGCGCGTCCTGACGCTGACGGGGGTCTCCTGGGCCAGCGACGCGGGGCTGACGCGGTTCGGTGAGGAGGTCGTGCGCGAGATGAACCGGGTCGGTGTGATCGCGGACCTCTCCGGGGCCTCCGCGCCGACCGTCCGCCGGGTACTGAGCCTGTCCCGGGCGCCCGTGCTGTTCAGCCGCTCCGCCGCCCGGGCCCTTCGCCCCCACCCGGTCAACCTCCCAGACGACCTGCTGGCGGAGCTGGCCGCGGCCAAGGGACTGTGCCTGGTGCCGCTGACCGCCGAGCAGACCGGCCCGACCGTCCGCGACGTCGCCGACCACCTCGACCACATCCGGGGCGTGGCCGGGGCGCAGTGCGTCGGACTGTCCGGCACGTACGACTCGGGCTCGGCCCACCCGCAGGAGCTCGGCGACACCTCCTGCTATCCGCGGCTGATCGCCGAGCTGCTGCGACGCGGCTGGGACGAGGCGGACGTGGCCCTGCTGACCTGGGGCAACGTCCAGCGGATTCTGCGCGGCGCCGACTTCACCGCCCGCGCCGCCCAGCAGCGACGCGAGCCGTCGACGGCGACCATCTCCGAGCTGGACGGGTGACCGGCGGGTGACTCAGGCCGGGTGCTCGATCCGGCACAGGCAGAACGGATGCCCCGCCGGGTCGGCGTACACCCGGAAGTCCTTCTTCTCGTAGTCCTCCCGGTCCAGCACCCGTGCCCCCAGCGCCAGCACCCGTTCCTCCGCCGCGTCGATCTCCTCCCAGGTCGACCCGCCGTCGAAGTCCAGGTGGAACTGCTGTGCGTTGCGGTCGGACCGGGGCCACTCCGGCGGGGTGTACCCGGGCGAACGCTGGAAGGCGAGCCGCGGCCCGTCGGGGATCCGCAGCACCACCCAGTCGGGGTCGTCGTCCTCGGGCGTGCCGCCCCCGACCTGCGCGTAGAAGCGGGCCAGCTCACGTGGGTCGGGGCAGTCGACGACGACGGAACGGAAACGTGCCACAGCGGGCATGGGGCCTCCCGGTGTCAGCAGGCGCAGAGGCAGAACGGGTGCCCGGCCGGATCGGCGTAAACCCGGAACGTCCGCGTCCGGTCCTCGGTGTCCAGTGGCTTCGCCCCGAGCGCCAGCACGCCCTTCTCGGCCGCGTCCAGGTCCTCCACGACCAGGTCGAGATGGAACTGCTGCGAGCCGTCGGGCGACGGCCACTTCGGCGGTACGTACCCCGGGGACTGCTGGAAGGCCAGCGCCGCTCCGCCCGGCACCTTCAGGTCGACCCACTCGCCCGAGTCGTCGGACTCCACCGTGGGAGTGCCGCCGAGCACCTCGGCGTAGAAACCGGCCAGTGCGCGCGGGTCGGGACAGTCCAGGACGACGACATCCAGCTTGGCGAGAGCCATGACTTCCTCCTTGAAGCGGCTGTTACCTTGCGGGTCACCTTCGTGGTTACCCTCATAGGCCGGGTAACCGGTAACCGTTACTGCATGCTCCCGCATTGGCAGTAACCTCGCAAGGGAAAACGCGAGAGGTACGGTCCAGCCATGACGGAGAGAGCGCCCGCGCCCGGCGGCCTGGCCCTGGTCGAGGCCCTGGTGAACACGCTGGACATCGAGTCGGGTGCCGACTCGCTGGACACGGCTCAGGGCCGGGCGCGCTTCGGGATCACGCAGGACGAGGTCGAGGACGCCAAGGCACTGCGGGAGTCCCTGCGCGTGGTCCTGCTCGCCCACGCGGGCCATCCGCCGCACCGAGAGGTGACCCCACTGGGCGACCTGCTGGCCGGGGCGCCGCTGCTGGTGGCGGTCGACCGCCGGGACGGCTCGGCGGCCCTCGCCCCGGCCGACGGGGGTCCGCTGCTCTCCCGTGTCGCAGCCGCCGTCGCCGAGGCGCTGGTCGCCGGCACCTGGAGCAGGCTCAAGGCCTGCGAGGCCACCGACTGCCTCTGGGCGTACTACGACCGCAGCCCGGCCGGCCGGGGCCGCTGGTGCTCGATGCAGGTCTGCGGCGCCCGGGCGAAGATGCGCCGCTACCGGGCGAAGGGCTGATCCAAGCTTCCTCCTCGCGGGGCGCCTGGGCAGCCGACGCCCGGGAGCCGACCAGGAGCAGGCACAGCACCGCGACACCGGCGACGATGCCGGTCAGCACGAGCAGCGGGTCGAGGGGGCGGGTGGCGGAGGCGGTCGTCTGCGTCTGCGGCTGCTGCGCGGCCTGCGCGGCCTGCGCGGCCGGGGACGGCGGGGACGCCTGCGGCGACTGGCCCGCGGCCGCCGGGGCGCCGGACGCGGCGGAGGACGGCGACGAGGACGGCATGCGCATCGTCGGCGGCCTGCTGCTCGGCCTGCTCGGCGTGGTCCGGCTCGGCGCGGTCGCCCGGTGTCCCGAGGAGGAGCCGGCGTGGTGCTCGTGCGCCGTCGGTGCCGCCGTCGTCGCCGGGGCTGCCGCGCGGACCGTGATCCCGGCCGTCATGTTCGGGTGGACGGTGCAGACGTAGCCGTACGACCCGGCCGTGGTGAACGTGAAGCTCCAGCTCTGTCCCTTGTCGAGCATCGGGGAGTGGATCGAGACCGGGCCCGAGGTGGTCTTCACGTCGTGCGGTGCCGTGTCCTGGTTGGTCCAGGTCACCGTGGACCCGGCCGGGACGCTCAGGCTCGCGGGAGTGAGTCCTGTTGCCAGGACCCATGCTCAGTCGCGTGCCCCGAACGGTGTTGGGCACCCTGGTCCCCCGCGTTCCCTCCGCATCCAGCGCGCACGGATCGTGTCCGTGGTCCGGGAATGCAGGGCGGGATTCCTCACGCCCCTGAGCGCCCGGTCCGTCCTGGACGGTCCGATGCCCGCACCCATCGCTCTGGTGGGTGCGGGGCGGTGCCGTCCGTCGCCGGATCGGGTGCCCGAGGGCGCGCCTTCCGATCGCCACCGCAGCGGCATCATGCCGGGTGGTGGCCCGCTTGTTGCTGGTGAGGGGTTTCTGCCAGTGCTGCGTGCCCCACATCGAGGTGTACGCCGGGTCGACGGCCACGACCGTGATACCGAGTTCGGCTGCCATCGACACCAGCCGGGAGCGCAGCCTGGAGACCGGCATGCCGGAGATCAGCTTGCGGAACCGCTTGCGTCTGCCGTGCTTCTCCCGGGTCTTCTCCGCTTGGAAGTCCAGATCCTCGATCGCGATGCTCAGGCCGTGACGCTTGGCGAAGTGCAGCAGGCGCGCCAGTGCGTGCCGTACCTGGGTGTCGCGGTAGGTGGCGGGTCCGTCGAGGTCGAAGAAGAACCGGCGCGGGTCGCCGACCGGGTTGCCGTGCTCGTCCAGACGCCATGCCGCGAGATGATCGGCGTTGGTATCGACGCCGACCAGACCACCAGCACGAGCCTGAGCCAGTGGAACGGTCAGAGTCGGCGGGATCGTCCATGAGGCGGTCAGGTACCAGCGGTTCCGGTCGGTGTCGAGGTGGATGCGGTAGGCCACGGCCCGGTTCGTCGCCACACGGTCCGCCCACTCCTCGCCCCGGTGGCGGAAGGCGACGGTGCCGGTGAGGACGTACCGGCCGTGCCTGGCATTCGCCAGATACGCAAGCGGCGCGGGGAGCTTGATGCTGACCTCACCATCCGGAGTGAGGCGAATCGTCTCGTTCCCGAACCGCTTCCCGCTCTCCCCGTCCGCCTGGAGGAACCAGCGTGCGGCTTCCCACCGCTGCCGCCATGCGGCCTCGGTGAGCTGCGCTTGGTCGAGGTGGTGACGGTTGCGGGCCAGCCGTTTCCCGCCTCGTACCACGCGCACACGCCCCGCTGCGCGGTCGGCATGCTCGGCGGCGAGCCGGTCCTCAAGCACATGCAGGCGGCGGGTCTTGGCGAACCACTCCTGCCGACTCCGGTAGCCGCCCGGTGTCCGTTTGGTTCCCTTCTGGCCCACCGGCAGCGACAACCGGTGCGCGATCGTGCGCACCCCGGCTTCCAGGCCCTGGATGTGGGCGAGCTGAGCACGCCGCGACAGCGCCCACTGATCATGCGTGGCCTTGGTGATACTGCCCGCCCACCGCGACGAGGACTCCTCGGTCAGAGCGCGCTTGCGCCGCGCCCACGTGTCCGTGGAATGCTCCAGCCCATCGGCACAGCGCCGCTTCAGGTCGCGGGAAGCCAGCGACCCCAGATGCGCGTCGACCAGCCGCAGCACCTCCTCGTCCCCAGCGGTCAGGCCCTTGAGCCGGGTACGAATCGCCACCCCGGACGGGCCAAGGACGACGAACGGCGCCGAAGGCTCACGCGGAACACTCACCCCGTCCCCCTTCCACACACCCCGGGTACGCCTGTCACGCACCCAACGACCACGCCCGCGAAAAGGTCATGCATTCGATCCGGGAACTCCCGTTCCCACCCCGGAAACAGCGCACGCCGCAGCCCGGACACTCACTTATCCACGCCAGAACGCGTTCATATGCACTCAGCCAGCAACAACTCACGACCATCGTCACGCTGTCGAGGCCGCCGACGCCCGACCGGCCGGCAGCAGCGGCAGGGCGAGGAGCGTCAGGACGGCGGACACGGCGGCACTCCGGGCCGTCCGCCGGGCCGCCCTCACGCGAACTCCGCCGTGACCAGCAGCCGCAGCCGGGTGGCCGGCCGGTGCCACGGTAGCCGGAACCACGTGGCGCGGCGCAGCAGCCGGTACGTGGCCCCACGACCAGCAGCCGGTCCTCGGCCCGCTCGACCACCCGCAGCCGCAGCAGGACGGGGAAGGCCAGGCCGTTCAGGTCGAGGTCGCCGATGACCTGGAGTCGGCCGTGGACCTCGTCGACCTGCTCCGAGGTGAGCACGTCGGACAACAGGCGGTCGTCGAACTCGTAGCGGAACGAGGGGCGTTCGGCGTCCTCCGGCACGGTGAGGGACGCCTCGCCGAGCGTGACGCGACGGCGCAGGACCGGCAGCGGTCCGTACCAGGCGGTGAGTTCGGTGAGTGAGCGGCCGGGGCCACGGTGTACCGGCCGGGCAGTTGCAGCCGGCGGTCGGCGCCGTCGCGCGACTGGGGCGGGGAAGGGACGGTGGGCAGGGTGACGGTCGTCATCCCGGTCTCCTTGAAAGGCGGTTCCCGAAGCAGGGCGATGGTGTGGAGAATGGAGCGGGCGCCGCTCCGGCCGGCTGAGCCCCGGCCGTGACACCCGGGTTGGTCTTCATCCCGGCGCCGACGAGGGAGATCTTGCCGATCTGGTCGTCGTAGCGCAGGGACTCGAAGCCGATGC
>NZ_JBEXSR010000032.1:9113-45204 GCF_040613735.1 Streptomyces sp. NPDC006235 | reverse complement strand
GCGTGATCTCCGGCCTGAACATCCTCACGCTGTTCAAGTACCTGGGCCGTGAGTTCCTGCTGGCCGGCTGAGCCCCGGCCGGAGCGGCGCCCACCCTGTTGTCGCGGACCGCGTCAGCAGTTGCCGGTGAGGAAGTCCGTCGTGGGCGTGAGTATCTGCCCGGCCCAGATCGTGTGCATCTTCACGTAGCTGTCGGGGTTCAGCAGATCGGGGACCTGCTGTCCGGGCGACTCCTCCAGGTGCGCCTTGTTGACGTGGTTCAGCAGCACGCCGAGCGTGTCGTCGAGCGCCGAACCGCCGCCCGATTCCCGGCGGGTGGCCTGCGCCGCCCCTGTCCGGTCTCCCGGTGGGACGGCCTGCGAAAACGGTCGATTCCGCGTACCGCTCGAATAAAATTCGAACTCATATTGATGATTTCGCTGGCGACGGCACATGCCGAGGCCACAGGGGGGCTGCCGCCCTTGGGAGACCTGACCGAGCGCGGCCTCGGCGCCCAAGCGTGACAGTGAAAGCCACACAGAAAATCCGCGCGGATCCGCCGGCTCCTTCACTGATCCCGCGAGAATTCCCGAATTTCCCGCAAAGCCGTCAGGAATTCATGGAATCCGGCCCGAATTCAAACCCGCACGGTCGGCCGGACTCAGGCGGTCGGCCGCCCCATCGCCCGGTACGTCCACCCGGCCTTGCGCCAGCGCTCCGGGTCGAGGGCGTTGCGGCCGTCGAGGATGACCCGGGCCGCCGCGACCTCGCCGAGGGCCTCCTCGTCCAGCTCGCGGAACTCCCGCCACTCCGTCAGGTGCAGCACGATGTCGGCACCGCGCACCGCCTCCAGCGCCGAGTCGGCGTAACCGAGGGTCGGGAAGACGCGGCGGGCGTTGTCCATGCCCTTGGGGTCGTAGACCGTGACCTGGCCGCCCTGGAGGTGGATCTGCCCGGCGACGTTCAGCGCGGGGGAGTCCCGGACGTCGTCCGAGTCGGGCTTGAAGGTCGCGCCCAGGACGGCGACGCGCTTGCCGAGGAACGGCCCGCCGCCCAGCGCCTGCCGGGTCAGCTCGACCATCTGCCCGCGCTGGCGCATGTTGATGGAGTCGATCTCCCGCAGGAAGGTCAGCGCCTGGTCCGCGCCCAGCTCGCCGGCGCGCGCCATGAACGCCCGGATGTCCTTCGGCAGACAGCCGCCGCCGAAGCCGATCCCGGCCCGCAGGAACTTCTTGCCGATCCGGTCGTCGTAGCCGATGGCCTCCGCGAGCTTGGCGACGTCACCGCCCGCGGCCTCGCACACCTCCGCCATCGCGTTGATGAAGGAGATCTTGGTGGCGAGGAAGGAGTTCGCGGAGGTCTTCACCAGCTCGGCGGTCGGGAAGTCCGTCACCACGAACGGCGAGCCCTCGGCGACCGGCGTGGCGTACACCTCGCGCAGCAGCTTCTCGGCCCGCTCGCTGCGCACGCCCACCACGATCCGGTCGGGGTGCAGCGTGTCCTTGACGGCGAAGCCCTCCCGCAGGAACTCCGGATTCCACGCCAGCTCGGCGCCCTCGCCGGCCGGCGCGTGCGCGGACAGGTAGGACGCCAGCCGGTCGGCGGTGCCCACGGGCACGGTCGACTTGCCGACGACCAGGGCGGGACCGTGCAGATGCGGGGCCAGCGAGGCGAACGCGGAGTCGACGTAACTCATGTCGGAGGCGTACTCGCCGTGCCGCTGCGGGGTGTTCACGCAGACGAAGTGCACATCGCCGAACGCGCCGACCTCGGCCCAGTCCTGAGTGAAGCGCAGCCGCCCGCTGGCGCCCTCGATACCGGCGACATGCTTGCGCAGCAACTCGTCGAGCCCCGGCTCGTACATCGGGGCCTCGCCGCGCTCCAGCTTCTCGATCTTCTCGGGCACGACGTCGAGGGCGAGCACCTCGAAGCCGAGCTCGGCCATGGCCGCCGCGTGTGTCGCGCCGAGATAACCGGTGCCGATCACGGTGATCTTCAGGGCCATGGGTGCTCCAGGGGTCTACGGCAGGTGCGCGCCCGAGCATATCCGGGGCATGGAAGCGCGCTTCACGGGGCAACTTTCCCGCTGTCGTCTAGGTCACGTATCCCTCCCGTGGGCGAGCCCATAAACTTTTGATTACTTAACGGTAGTTAGCGCCACCATCGCAGCGTTTTGGAGCGTGAGAGACCTTGGCCGGATCGGCTGACTTCGACCTGTACCGCCCGTCCGAGGAGCACGACATGCTCCGCGACGCCGTCCGCTCACTGGCCGAGGCGAAGATCGCGCCGTACGCCGCCGCGGTGGACGAGGAGGCCCGCTTCCCGCGCGAGGCGCTCGAGGCACTGGTCGCGAACGACCTGCACGCCGTGCACGTACCCGAGGAGTACGGCGGCTCGGGCGCCGACGCCCTGGCGACCGTCATAGTGATCGAGGAAGTCGCGCGCGTCTGCGCCTCGTCCTCCCTCATCCCCGCGGTCAACAAGCTGGGCTCGCTCCCGGTGATCCTCTCCGGCTCCGAGGAGCTGAAGAAGAAGTACATGTCCCCGCTCGCCAAGGGCGACGGCATGTTCTCGTACTGCCTGTCCGAGCCGGACGCCGGCTCCGACGCCGCCGGCATGAAGACGAAGGCCGTCCGCGACGGCGACCACTGGGTCCTCAACGGCGTGAAGCGCTGGATCACCAACGCGGGCGAGTCCGAGTACTACACGGTGATGGCGGTCACGGACCCGTCGAAGCGCTCGAAGGGCATCTCCGCCTTCGTCGTCGAGAAGTCGGACGAGGGCGTCTCCTTCGGCGCCCCGGAGAAGAAGCTCGGCATCAAGGGCTCCCCGACCCGCGAGGTCTACCTCGACAACGTCCGCATCCCCGCCGACCGCATGATCGGCGAGGAGGGCACCGGCTTCGCCACGGCGATGAAGACCCTCGACCACACCCGCATCACCATCGCCGCCCAGGCCCTCGGCATCGCCCAGGGCGCCCTCGACTACGCCAAGGGCTACGTCCAGGAGCGCAAGCAGTTCGGCAAGCCGATCGCCGACTTCCAGGGCATCCAGTTCATGCTCGCCGACATGGCCATGAAGATCTCGGCCGCCCGCGCCCTGACCTACCAGGCCGCCGCCGCCTCCCAGCGCGTCGACGCCGACCTCACCTACCTGGGCGCCGCCGCCAAGTGCTTCGCCTCGGACGTGGCGATGGAGGTCACCACGGACGCCGTCCAGCTCCTCGGCGGCTACGGCTACACGCGGGACTACCCGGTGGAGCGCATGATGCGTGACGCCAAGATCACGCAGATCTACGAGGGCACGAACCAGGTCCAGCGCATCGTGATGGCGCGCAACCTGCCGTAACAGGCCCGGGGACGAGCGAGTGGGCCTGCGGCCTCCGGGCCGGAGGCCCGTTCAGTCCTCGAATCCCTCCGCCGCCCGCTTCTCCCGCAGCTCCATGATCGCCCGGCGGCGGGCCAGGCGGTGGGTGCGGCGGATCTGGGCCTCCTGGTAGCGGCGCTTGTCGCGTTCGGTCTCCGGGAGGACCGGGGGGACCCGGCGCGGCTTGCCGTCGGCGTCGACAGCCGCGAAGACGAGGTAGGCGGAGCCGACCTGCGTGGGCGGGGCCGACTCGTTCCAGCGCTCGGCCAGGACGCGGACACCGACCTCCATGGACGTGCGGCCGGTCCAGTTGACCTGTGCCTTGACATGGACCAGGTCACCGACGCGGACCGGCTCCAGGAACGCCATCTCGTCCATGGACGCCGTCACCGCCGGCCCGCCGGAGTGCCGCCCGGCCACGGCACCCGCCGCGTCGTCCACCAGCTTCATGATCACACCGCCGTGCACCGTCCCCAGAAGGTTGGTGTCGTTGTGGGTCATGATGTGACTGAGGGTGGTGCGGGAGGCCGAAGTCGGCTTGCCCGGGATATCCGCAGTGCCGGAATCCGCAGCTGAGGCCTGGTCTGTCATGGCCCCTACCTTATGCCGAGGCGGTATGAGGGGGTTTTGTGTCAGCTTCGCCACAGCCGTGCTCTGATTTTCCGACGACCCTTGTATGGCGTACTACCGGGACCTGCACACTGGGGCGCATGAATGATTGGCCCGAGGGATTCTCCGGTGACAACCGCGGCAACCGCTACGGACGCGGCAGCTCGAGCGCACAGCCCGAGAGCGCCCGTGTCATGCGGCAGGTCCGCCGCGGTCCGGCGGCATCGCCCGGGCAGGCCGGCTACGGGGGCGCCCCGCCGTACCAGGGCGCAGTGCCGCAGCAACCGTCGTACGTCGACGGCGGCTACGCCGAGCCGCCGAGCGGCTACGACAGCGGCTACAACACCGGCCAGGTCTACGGCGCACCCGGCGGCAGGGGCCCCGGCGGCCCGGGCGACGGCAGGTACGAGCCGCGCCCCGCGCCGAACTGGCGCCGCCGCATCAAGGTGACGACCATCACGATCGTGACGGTGCTGGCCGTGACGAGCGTCGCCACGTACTTCTGGGCCGACTCCAAGCTCAACCGCGACGTCGACCTGTCGAAGGTCATCGACCGGCCGGAGGCGGGCGAGGGCACGAACTACCTGATCGTCGGCTCCGACAGCCGCGCGGGCATGTCGGCCGAGGAGAAGAAGAAGCTGCACACCGGGTCCGCCGAGGGCAAGCGCACGGACTCGATGATGATCCTGCACACCGGCGGCAACGGCCCGACGCTGATCTCGCTGCCGCGTGACTCGAACGTCACGATCCCGTCGTACAAGGGCTCCGACTCCGGCAAGCTCTACCCGGCCACCGGCCGCCAGACGAAGCTGAACGCGGCATACGCGGAGGACGGACCGGAGCTGCTCGTCCGTACCGTCGAGGCCAACACGGGCCTGCACATCGACCACTACGTGGAGATCGGCTTCGGCGGCTTCGCGAACATCGTGGACGCGGTCGGCGGCGTCGAGATGGACATCCCGCAGGACATCAAGGACACCAAGTCGGGCGCGGACCTGAAGAAGGGCAAGCAGACCCTCAACGGCGAGCAGGCCCTCGCCTTCGTCCGCACCCGCTACGCGCTCGCCGGCTCCGACCTGGACCGTACGAAGAACCAGCAGAAGTTCCTCTCCGCGCTGGCCAACCAGGTCGCCACCCCGAGCACGGTCCTCAACCCGTTCAGGCTGTACCCGACCATGGGCGCGGGCCTGGACTCCCTCGTGGTCGACAAGGACATGGGCCTGTTCGACCTGGCATCCATGTTCTGGGCGATGAAGGGCGTCAGCGGCGGCGAGGGCAAGTCGATGAACATGCCGATCGCGGGCAACTCCGCGAACGGCAACCTCCAGTGGGACACCGCGAAGGTGAAGACGCTGGTCGACCAGCTGAAGAACGACGAGGCGGTCACCGTCTCGGGCAACTGAGCACCGGCATGCGTCGGGGGCACCCACGGGGGTGCCCCCGACTGCTGTGAGGCGGTGCTCACAGCGTGGCGGCCGACATCGACCGGCACATCTCGGCGCAGCGGCGACACGCCTCGGCGCAGCGCATCATCTGGGCGTCGTCCGGCATGGACATACACGCCTCGGCGCACATGTCACAGGCCCGGGCGCACATCGCGCACATCTCGGCCGACAGCGGCGAGCGCCGCATCATCATGTCGGCGCACATGCGCGTCATCTCGGCGCAGTCCATGACCGCGCGCATGATCTGCATCTGGGCCTGGCCGCCCATCTGCAGGCAGGAGCTCATGGTCTCCTCGCACACGCTGTGGCAGGTCATGCAGGCCTGGACGCAGTCCTGCATCTCCTTGCTCAGCGGGGGCATGGTGGCTTGCTGGGTCATGATTCCTCCCGGGAGGGGTGTGAGGACCGGGGCCGGCCCTCGTGCCCTTCCGTCCTACGCCTGCCGGGGCCCGACCGCCACGGGGCGGAGGGAAGGAATCCACCATGCGTGCCTCACGGTCCCTACGAGCACGCCACCTCATCGCCGCGGACCACCCCGAACTCGCCCTCCCCCGGGTCCTCGGCCCGCACCTTGCGGACGCGCTCGAAATCCGCGCCCGCGATGACCTTCAGGGTCGCGCCCAGGCCCTTGACCGGGCGGAGCTCGCTGCCCGGCAGGGCCGCGGCGAGGGACTTGGCCGAGCGGTCCCAGCGGGGGTCGTGGGCGATGATCGTGCGCTTGACGTCACGGACGGCGGCGTTCATCGGGGCCCGGGTCGTCCGGAAACCCGTCGAGGCCAGGGCCGCGTCCACCCGGCGGCCCAGTCCGGGCGTGCGCGTGCCGTTCTCCACCTGGACGCGGATCTGCTGCGGGGCGACCGAGACGATGCGGGCCGCGCCGCGCGCCCGGTGCACGGACAGCGGCTGGTCCTCGCGCAGGGCGTGGAAGAGCCGCTCCGCCTTCACGGGGTCCCACTTGAGCGTGGAGCCGACGCCCTTCACCGCGTAGCCCATCCGCCCGATCGGGACGGTCGTGAACTCGGAGGAGGAGGGGGAGAAGTTCCGCATGGCCCGGCCCAGGGCCAGCATCTCGTCCGTGCCGAAGCCCTTGTCGGCCCGCACCGAGCCGAGCACGGCCCGGGTCACGTCGCGGAACTTCATCGGGTTGAGCAGGATCCCCGAGGAGGTGATCCGCTCCACGAGCGCCGCCATGAAGCGCTGCTGCCGTTTCATCCGGCCGAGGTCCGACGCCCCGTCGATGTGCCGGGCGCGCACGTACTGGAGCGCCTGCCCGCCCCCCAGCGTGTGCCGCCCGGGCGGGAGGTTCAGGCCGGTGTAGCTGTCCTTCAGGGGGTCCGCTGTGCAGATCTGTACGCCCCCGACGGCGTCGACCGTCCTCATGAAGCTGGTGAAGTCGACCTCCAGGTAGTGGTCGATCTTCACCTTCGTCATGCTCTCGACCGTCCGCAGGGTCAGCTGCGGCCCGCCCTCGGCGTACACCGCGTTCAGCTTGACCGGGTGCCCGCCGTGCCGTTTGCCCGTAGTCCGGTCGACGTGCGCGGGCATCACGGCGTAGGAGTCGCGCGGCAGGCTCACCACACTCGCCCGCTCCCGGTCCTCCGAGATGTGCACGATCATGATCGTGTCGGTGCAGTGGCAGGGCGCCCCGCCCAGCCGGTACTTCCGCCGCTCCTCCTCGCTGATCTTCTCGCGGCCGTCGGTGCCGACCAGCAGCACGTTCATGCCGTGGCCCGCCCGCGGCCGGTTCTTCATGTCCTTGAAGGGGTCGACCCGGGCGATGTCCGCGTCCAGGCTGGTCATCACCGCGTGCCCGATACCGGCGGACGCGAGGACCACCACGGACAGGGTGGTGACCACGCGCATGCCCCAGCGCGGCCTCCGGCGCCGTGCGGGCGGCGCGGGCCTGCGCGGGCGCCCGGGGGCGGGCCGATGGCGGCGCTGCGGGGCGGCGGTGGACCGAGGGGACCGCGGCGGCGTGGGCAAGGGGACACCTCCGGACGACGGCCGTACGTGGGATCCGTGAAACCGTAGGCCGATACGATCTGCGGCCCGCGGTACCGCCCCTGCGGCGCGCACCGGTGTCCCCCGTTCGCGGTAACGTGAGGCCCCTATGAACGCCAATCCCGACGTGCGGCTCCCCGCCGTTTCCGTGATCATGCCCGTCCTCGACGAGGAACGGCACCTGCGGGGAGCAGTCCAAGCGATCCTCGCGCAGGAGTACGCCGGCGAGATGGAGGTCGTGATCGCCCTCGGTCCGTCCACGGACCGCACGGACGAGATCGCCGCCGAGCTCGTGGCCGAAGACCCGCGCGTGCATACCGTTCCGAACCCGACCGGCCGTACACCGGCCGCCCTGAACGCGGCGATCAACGCCTCCCGCCACCCGATCGTCGTCCGCGTCGACGGGCACGGCATGCTCTCGCCCAACTACATCGCCACCGCCGTACGGCTCCTGGAGGAGACCGGCGCGCAGAACGTCGGCGGCATCATGCACGCCGAGGGCGAGAACGACTGGGAGCGCGCGGTCGCCGCCGCGATGACCTCGAAGATAGGGGTCGGCAACGCCTCCTTCCACACGGGCGGACAGGCGGGCCCGGCCGAGACCGTCTACCTCGGGGTGTTCCGGCGCGAGGCGCTGGAGCAGCAGGGCGGCTACAACGTGGAGTTCATCCGCGCCCAGGACTGGGAGCTGAACTTCCGGATCAGGGAGGCCGGGGGCCTCATCTGGTTCTCGCCCGAGCTGAAGGTGTCCTACCGGCCGCGGCCGAGCGTGAAGGCGCTCGCCAAGCAGTACAAGGACTACGGCCGCTGGCGGCACGTCGTCGCCCGGTACCACGAGGGCTCGATCAATCTGCGCTACCTCGCCCCGCCGACCGCCGTGTGCGCGATCGCGGCCGGCACCCTGGTGGGCGCGCTGCTGACGCCGTGGGGCTTCGTCGTGCCCGGCGGCTATCTCGCGGCGATCCTGCTCGGCTCGGTCCCGGCGGGCAAGGGGCTGCCGCTGAAGGCGCGGCTCCAGATCCCCGTGGCGCTCGCCACCATGCACATGTCGTGGGGCTGGGGCTTCCTGACGAGCCCGCGGTCGCTGGCGAAGAAGGTCATCGCGTCCCGGCGTCCGGCGGTCCGGGCGGATTCGGACGCGGACGCCACCGCCGCCTGACGCACACCGCACGCGTGCGGGCCCCTCCCCTTCGGGAGGGGCCCGTTTCCGTCACCAGGTGAAGTTCGGGTTCACGTGCATACAGGCCTTGTCGTCCGCGCCGTTGAGCGCGTCGGCCGACTTCGGGGTCTTGTTGTTCCGCTTGGGCGCCTTGTACTCCGCGCCCTCCCGCCAGTCGGCGCCCACGACGAGCGTGACGCCGGAGACGTCGGTCGACCGCTTGACCGAACTCAGCGGAATCCCCAGGGCCTTGGCGATCCGCTGGGCGTCGCCCTCCAGGTCCGCGCTCGGGTAGCGGACGACGGTCCGCTCCTCGCTCCACGAGCCGGTGGTGTCGGCGACGGCCTGGGCGAAGCCCTGCTCGGTCAGCAGCCCGGCCACCGTGCTCGCGCGCCCGCGTGCCGCGGCCAGGGTGTCGGTCCGGGTGCCGTTGCGGACCTGGACGGGGATCTCGTCGTCGGCCGCGGCCGGGTCGGACGATGCCTTCTCCGCAGCCTTCTTCCCGTCCTCGTCCTTGTCCTTGCCGTCCAGCGCGATGTCCTCCCGCACCAGGCGGAACAGCTGCTCGGCGTCCTCCGTGGGCTCCACGCGGGCGCCGACGTACCGGTTGGGCATCGTGGTCATGGTGATGCGGGCCGGCTCAACTTTGCGCAGTTCATTGCTGAGGTCGTAGAGCTTCTTGACGGTGTCGAGGCCGGGGTCGACGGTCAGCGCCCGGGTGGCCTCCTCGGCCAGTCTGCGGAGCTTGTTCGGGCTGCTGAGGGTGGCGTTCTCGCGCAGCTGGCGGACCATCGCGTTCATGTACATGTGCTGGGCCTTGGCGCGGGCGAGGTCGCTGCCGTCCTCGAAGCCGTAACGGGTGCGCAGCCACTGGAGGGCCTGCTCGCCCTGGATGTACGAGGTGCCCTTCTCCAGCTTCAGGCCCGAGCCCTTGCCGTCGGAGGTGCGCGAGTGGATGTTGGCGTCGACGCACACCGGGACACCGCCGACGGCGTCGGCCATGGACACCACGCCGGCGAAGTCCACCATGATGAAGTGGTCGATGTGGATGCCGGTGAGCTCCTGCCAGGTGGCCACCGTGCAGCCCGGGCCGCCGTTGCCGAGGCTCTGGTTGGTCATCGTCCGCCCCTGGGTTCCCGGGTACACCTTGCCGTCGTCCGGGTCGGTGCACTTCGGGATCTTCACGAGCGTGTCACGGGGCATGCTGATGACCGACATGTTGCTGCGGTCGGCGGACAGGTGCAGCAGCATCTGCACGTCCGCCAGCGGCGCGGCGCCGAACGTCTCACGGGCGCCGCCGAGTTTCTGGTTCTCCTTGCTGTCCCGCGCGTCCGAGCCGATGAGCAGGATGTTCAGCGGGGTCTGCCCGGCGGCGTTCGGCGTCGGGGCGGCGACCTTGTGGTCGCCGAGGTTCAGCGCGTCCTTCTTGATGTTGCCGTTGAGGTGCCGGTAGTAGAGGTATCCGGCCCCGGCCGTCCCGAGTATGAGGACGGCGAGCACGGCCGCGGACCACCGCAGCAGCCGCCGGGTACGCCGAGGCCGGCCCTCGCCGCTCAGCCCGCTGGGCGTGTCGCCCGTCGCCGACGTGGTCTCACCCGGGCCCGGCCCCCGGCGGACGCCCTGCCGCGACTCGCTCTCCCGCACACCGCTCTGCGTCACTTCCCGGTCCTTCCCGGCCCCCGCACACGCAACAGGCCCGTCCTGCCTCCTGTTAGACGCACGACGGGCCGGTCAGTTGCCCTCAGCGGGTCAACTCGCGCACTTCACCTTGTCGGCGGTGGACTTCTCCACGTCCGCCTTCTCGACCGGGGCGTCGAGCTTCACGCCGGCCCCCTTGAAGTCCTGGCCGAGGGTCAGGGTCATGGCGGGCACGCCCTGGGAGTTGGTCACGCTCTCGCCCGGCTTCATCGCCGACCCGGACAGCCCCATGATGTCGGCGAGGCGACGGGCCTGGTCGGCCTGGCCGGGGGCGTACTCGAGCGTGGTCCGCGCCAGTTCGGCGGGCGCGTTGCCGCCGTTCTCCGACTTGGTCACGCCCTCCTCGACCTGGAGGTACTGGAGGGTCTTCTGCGCGCTGCCGGGGTCGGCGCCGCCGTTGAGGATCCGCACCCGGACCTCGGAGGCCGGGGCCTTGGTGCCCTTCAGCCGCGCGGCCTCGGCGTCCTTCTCCTTCTTCTTCTGCTCCTTGACCTCGGTGAACGAGACGTCGTTCCGTATCATGTCGAACACCTGGGGAGCCTTCGACTCGTCGAGGACGACCGTCGCCTTCACCGTCTCCGCCGGGTTGTCCTTCACCGGGACGGTCGTGAAGGCGATGTTCTTCGTCGGCACCTTCTTCAGCTCCAGGGCGATGTCCTTGAGCGTGCCGACGCTGCCGATGGCCTGGTCCACGGTCAGCGCCTTGGTCGCGGCCTCGGCCAGCTTCAGCAGCTTCGAGGGGCTGGTGAGGGTGTCACCGGAGGACATCTTGCGCATGAGCGAGCCAAGGAACTGCTGCTGCACCTTGATCCGGTCCAGGTCGCCGCTGTTGCCGAAGCTCTTGCGGGTGCGGACGAACGCGAGTGCCTGCTCGCCCTCGACCTTCGACGGGCCCGCGGGCAGGACGAGTTTGGACTCCTTGTCGTTGACCGGCTTCTCCACGCAGACGTCGACCCCGTCCACCGCCGTCGTCAGCGTCTTCACCGCGTTGAAGTCGGCCATCATGAAGTGGTCGACCTGGATGCCGGTGTTCTCCTTCACCGTGCGCATCGTGCAGCCCGGGTCCCGGCCCCCCTCCCCGAGGCTCCGGTTGAAGCGGACGCCCCGCTGGCCCGGGACGACCTTCTCCGAGCCGTCCTCCAGCTTCGTCGGGCAGTCGGGGATGTTCACGATCAGGTCCCGGGGGATGCTGAGCGCGGTCGCATTGGAGCGGTCCTCGGCGACGTGCAGCAGGATCGTGGTGTCGGCGTGCCCGGAACTGCCCTTGTCGCCGTAGCCCTCGTTGCCCTCGCCGGTGCGTTTGTCCGTGCCGATGATGAGGATGCTGAAGGCCTCGTCCTTGCTGAAGTTGCTGGCGCCCGCGCTGCCGACGTCGGTCGTCGTGACGTTGCCCTCCAGGTGCCGGAGGTAGAAGTAGCCGGCCGCGCCGGCCGCGACCAGTACGAACGCCATCGTGCCGCCGGTCCACACCAGCGCCTTCTTCGCCTTCTTGGGCTTGCGCTGCACCGGCCGGCGGCCACCGCGCCGCCCGGGCGGCGGCTCCTCGGGCGCACCGCGCCGCCGACGCTGGGGCGGAACGTCGGCGCGCGTGCCGCCCGCCCTCGCCGGGCGAATGGATCCGCGCGCCCCGGACACCGGCGACTGCGTTCCGGAGGGAGTCAGTCGCAGTTCGTATTCGCCGGTGTTCGGATTGAGTACCCACTGGTCTGCGGGGTCGATCTGGTCCCCCCGGCCACGGCGTTGCGCGTCCACGGTTGTCTGTTTCCTCCGTCGGGGCACGCGGCACCTTCTCCCCCCGGAAGGCGCACGGGTACTGGTCATCACAGAAGCACTGGATCGCTCACACTATCCGCCCAGTTGAACGTCGATGTGCGCTGAATGACAAATTCAACGTCCATACAATTGGGCAATTCCGCCCAATTCCCTGTGCGGGTGTGGAAGGAAGTCGTCGACCCGGCGTACGCGTTGCTTCTCCGGTCCCTACCAGCGATACGGCGCGTACACGTCCATGCACTTCCCGGTGTCGGAGCCGTTGAGGGCGTCCGCGTCGCCGGGCAGGTCCCCGGCCTTCGCAGCCGGCTGCTTCGGATAGGCCGTACCCGTACGCCAGTCGGCGCCCACGACGACCGTGACGCCGGAGACGTCCGTCGACCGCCGCACCGAACTCGCCGGAATGCCCAGCGACTTGGCGACGCGCTGCGCGTCGCCCGCCAGTTCGGCGCTCGGATAGCGCACCAGGGTCCGCTCCTCGGACAGCGCGCCCGAGGTGTCGGCGGCGGCCTTCGTGAAGCCCTTCTCCACGAGCGACCGCGCGACGGCGCCCGCTCGGCCGGTCACCGGGCCGAGGTCGGCCGAGCGCGTGGCGTTCTGCACCAGGACCCCGATCGCGTCGTCCGCCGCGGCGGGGTCCTTGGACGTCTCGGGCTCCTTCGACTCCTTGGACGCCTTCTTCGCGCCCTTGCCGTCGAAGGGCACGTCGTCTCGGATCATGTCCCACACGCGGTCGGCGTCGGCACCGGCCGGGACCAGGTGATTGCGGTCCTGCGGGTCCGCGACCGTGGGCAGCGTCGTCATGGTGATGCGGTCCGTCGGGACCGTCTTCAGCTGCATCCCCAGGTCGTACAGCTTCTTCACCGTGCCGAGCTCCTCCGACACGTGCAGCGACTTGGTCGCCGCCTCGGCCAGGTCCGTCAGCCGCCCCGTGTCGGTGAAGACGTTCTGCGCCTTGAGCGTGCGGATCATCGAGTTCATGTACATGTGCTGCGCCCTGGCGCGCAGTGGGTCGCTGCCCCAGGCGTGCCGGGTGCGCAGCCACTGGAGGGCCTGCTCGCCCTGGACCTTCTTCCGGCCGGCGGTCAGCTTCAGCCCCGAGCCGCCGGGCACGCCGGGCAGCGGGCGGTCCCACACGTTCTGCCGCACGCACACCTCGACCCCGCCGATCGCGTCGGCCATCTTCACCACGCCCGCGAAGTCGATCGTCATCCAGTGGTCGACGTAGATCCCGGTGAGGTTCTCCCAGGTCGCCAGCGTGCAGCCCGCTCCGCCCCGGGCCAGTGAGGTGTTGATGATCGTGTTGACCGGCGGGTAGGTCCGCCCGGTCTTGGGATCGGTGCACTTGGGTATGTCGACCCGGGTGTCGCGCGGAATGCTCACCACGGCGGCGCTCTTGCGGTCCGCGGCCAGGTGGATGAGCATCTGCACGTCGGCCAGCGGCGGATTGCCGCGGTCCTCGCGTGCGCCGCCCAGCTTGACGTTCTCGTCGGAGGCACGGCTGTCGGAGCCGATCAGCAGGATGTTCAGGGGCGTCTGCCCGGCCGCGTTCGGGGCGGTCCTGCGCGCCTTGGAGTCTCCGCTGCTGCGCCGGCCCTTCTCGATGTTGCCGTTGAGGTGCTCGTAGTAGAGGTAGCCGGCGCCGGCGGTCGCGAGGATCAGCACGGAGAGGGACGCCGCCGACCAGCGCAGGACGCGGCGGCCGCGGCCCGGCCTGCGGCCTCCCGGGCCGCCGTCGTCACCCGGCCCGACGGGTCTGCCCGGGACCGGCTCGCCCGGGACGGCCCCCGGCCTGGTCCCCTCCCCGTACACACTGCTGCTCTGTGCCATCTGCTCTTCCCACCCCCGTGTCACCGGACAAGGCCTGCCGTACGCCCTGTGAGACGTGCGGCGGGCCCGTCAGGTCACTCGGCGCACTCGACCTTGTCCGCCGTGGACTTCTGAACACCCTCCGGCGCCTTCGACGGAGCGGTGAGGGAAGCGCCCGCACCCTTGAAGTCCTTGCCCAGGGTCAGCGTCATCGCCGGCAGCCCCTGGGCGTTCTCCACGCTCTCGCCCGGCTTCATCGCCGACCCGGACAGCCCCATGATGTCGGCGAGGCGGCGGGCCTGGTCGGCCTGGTCGGGGGCGTACTCGAGCGTCGTCTTGGCCAGCTCCGCGGGCGCGTTGCCGGCGTTCTCCGACTTGGTCACGCCCTCCTCGACCTGGAGCCAGCTGAGCGTCTCCTGGGCGCTGCCGGGGTCGGCGCCGCCGTTGAGGATCCGCACCCGGACGTCGGAGGCGGGGGCCTTGCTGCCCTTCAGGCGGGCGGCCACCGCGGCCGCCTCCTTCTTCTTCTTGTCCTTGACCGCGGTGAAGGAGACGTCGTTCTTGATCATGTCGAAGACCTGCGGGGCCGTCGACTCGTTCAGCACGACCGTGCTCTTGACCTTCTCCGTCGGGTTGTCGATCACCGGGGTCGTGGTGAACGTCAGGTTCTTCGTGTTGAGCTTGCCCAGCTCCAGACCGAGGTCCTTCAGCTTGCCGATGCTGTCCAGCTGCGAGTCGACGGTCAGGGCCTTGGTGCCCGCCTCGGCCAGGTCGAGCATCTTGGAGGGGCTGGTGAGCGTGTCGTTGGACTTCAGCTTGCGCATCAGCGCGCTCAGGAACTGCTGCTGGAGCCCGATCCGGCTCAGGTCGCCGCCGAAGCCGACGGCATGCCGGGTCCGCACGAACGCCAGCGCCTGCTCGCCCTCGATGGTGTGCGTGCCCTTGGACAGTTTCAGGTGCGAGTCCGGGTCGTCGATGTCCTTGCCCAGACAGACCTCGACCCCGCCGACCGCGCTGGTCAGCGTCTTGACCGCGTTGAAGTCGGCCACCATGAAGTTGTCCGGCTTGACCCCGGTCAGCTCGGTCACGGTCCGCATGGTGCAGCTGGGGGTGCGGCCGTCCTGGCCGAGGCTGGTGTTGAAGCGGACCTTCTGCGTGCCGGGGATGACCTTCTGCGTCCCGTCCTCCTGCGTGGTCGGGCAGTCCGGGACGTCGACGATCAGGTCACGCGGGATGCTGAGGGCGGTCGCGTTGGAGCGGTCCTTGGAGACGTGCAGCAGGATCGTGGTGTCGGCGTGCCCGACACTGCCCGAGTCGCCGTAGCTCTCGTTGCCCTTGCCGGTGCGCTTGTCCGTGCCGATCAGCAGGATGTTGATGGCCTTGTCCTTCTGGAAGCCACCGGTGCTCGCGCCGTCGTCGGAGACGGACGCGATGTTGCCGTTCAGGTGCTCGATGTAGAAGTAGGCGGCACCCGCACCCGCGACCAGCACGAACGCCATCGTGCCGCCGGTCCACAGCAGGACCTTCTTGCCCTTCGAGGCCTTCTTGGCGGGCCGCCGTCCGCGCCGCCCCGGCAGCGGCTCCTCCGGCGCCCCGCGGCGCCTGCGCGGCGGGGCCCCACGGCCGGGCGTCTCGGGCCGCGGGCGGCCGGGCGCAGCCGTGCGACTGCCTTCCGTGCGACTGCCATCCGCGCGACTGCCGGCATCCGTGCGACCGCCGGCCCCCCTGCGGCCGCGCACCGGCGAGGTCCCGTCGGAGGCCGGCGGCCGGCGAGGGCTGGGGACGCCCGACTGCGGTGGGGAAGGGGGCAGTCGCAGTTCGTATTCGCCGGTGTTCGGATTGAGCACCCACTGGTCTGCGGGATCGATATCGTCCGCCCGCCCACGGCCTTGCGCGTCCACGGTTGTCTGTTTCCTCCGTCGGGGCACGCGGCGCCTCCCCCTCCAAGGCACCCGGGTCTCTGTCACACAGTGCGCGACCTCAGGACCGTCCTCAGAGCCGGGCGCACCGGATCGCTCACACTAACCGCCAAGTTCAGTGCCGAACGACGACGGTGACAAATTCCACGTCCCTACACCTGGGCAATTCGCCCATTTCTCGGGTGAAGAGTCCATTGCCTTGGAGTGCCTTGGTGCCCGCTTTACTCACAGGTGTCCTCGGCTGCCGTGTTCCCCCGGAACGTCGGTGGAGGAGAAACGGTGACGGCGGGCCCGGTAAACGGCCCCGGATGCGAATCCCCGTACGACCCGCCACGCGAATCGGCAGGCCTCGGCGGGGCGGAACCGCGTGGCACATTCCCGGCCACCACCACAGGTGTGTCCGTACGCAGCCGCTCGAACAGCCTCTGAGCCTCGGGCTCCACGAGTTGGTCGCGATTGGCGTCGTACACGTACGACTCCCGTGGAACGGTCAGGAATTGCACACGTTCCATGGGGATGTCGCGCAGCCCGCGCACGAGTTCGTACAAACCGCGAAGGCTGGCCAGATCAGGGTCCGTTGTGAGAGAGGACGTGGCGGCGTCCAGCACCGGATACAGCTTCGCCGGATTCAGCAGGACGTCATTGCTGCGCACCTTGTTGACGAGTGCCCCGAGGAACCGTTGCTGCCGCTCCATCCGTTCCGTGTCACTGCCGTCACCGAGCGTCTTGCGGACGCGGACGTAGCCGAGCGCCTGCTCGCCGTCGAGGGTCACCCGTCCGGCGGGGAGCCGCAGCTTGGCCGCCCGGTCGTCGATCGGCTCCCGCAGGCACACCTCCACGCCGTCGACCGCGTCGACCATCTCCTTGAACCCGTGGAAGTCGACGACGACGTGGTTGTCCACGCGGATGTCGGTGAGCTTCTCGACGGTCCGGATGGTGCAGGCCGAACCGCCCACCTGGAACGCCTGGTTGAACATGGTGAACCGCGGCGCGCTGCGCGACCCGTCCGGGCGCCGGCAGCCCGGCACGTTCACCATCAGGTCCCGGGGCAGGGAGACGGCGGTGGCACTGCTCCGGCCCGCCGACAGGTGCAGCAGGATCGTGGTGTCCGACCGCTCGGTCCCGGAGTCGCGCCCGTAGCGCGCGTTGTCGTCACCCTCGCGCGAGTCGGAGCCGATCAGCAGGATGTTCCGCGCGTCCTTGACCAGCGAGGTGGGCCGCTCCTTCTCGTACCGCGCGAGCTCCGCGGCGGCGGCCTCGTCGGGCGTGATGTTCCCGCTGAGCTTCGCGTACACGGCCCATCCGGCCCCGCCTGCTGCGATGACGACACCCGCGACCCCGAACGCCCCGATCCGCACCCACCGCCGCCGACGCCGCCGCACCAGCCCCGGCCCACAGGCGGACGCCCCCGCGCTCGGCCCGAGCCTTCCGGTGTCGCCCACGACAGAGACCACCCCTCACGACGTACGAACGTGCGCGCGCACTGCTCCTACGACTGTGGCGTGGATGGGGGTCGGGGGTGGGGTGGGGGTGGGCTGAACGGGGGAGAAGCGGTTCCCGCTGAACTGCGGGCAGTCGCAGCCGTCCCAGCTGCGGGCAATCGTGCCGCCAAGGGCGGCACGGGTGGGCGCAGCGGCACCCCGCACCGCCGGGCTGCGCAACACCCCGCCCCCAGTACCGACGCCGAGCACCCGTCAAACAGTCCCTACCGGGCAATAGCCGTAACCCGCTCACTCTCGACCCGCTTGTCCAGCGCCCCGTCCCCCGCCCGCTCCAGATGCCGGCACAACACCACGGACCCCCCCGTGGCCAACGGCCCGTACAACCCCGCGTTCAACCCCTCCCACGTGTCGTACGGCAACCCCGACAGAATCCGCGACCCCGGCCCGGTCAGCCCCAGCCCCGCCGCCTCCGCCCGAGCCCGCTCGACCACCTCAGCCCCGCTGAACTCCCGCCCCGCCACGATCAGCGCGGGTCCGTCCGGATCCACCGGCGCATACGGAACGAACCGGTCCCCCTGCCCCGGCACCTCCACCGCGTAGTCGACGAACCCCTCGGGCACCTGCGGAAACCGTCCCCCGAGCGGCCGCAGCGCCATCGCGATCCGCGCCCCGGAACACGCCCGCGCCGCCTCCAGCCCGTCCGGCCCGCTCACCACGACATCGGCCGCTCGCGCATCCCCCGCGACGTCCGCGACGACTCCCACCGACGAACACGCCAGCAGCCACACCGCCGTCTGCCAGTGCGCGGGCAGCAACAGCGCCACGCGGTCCCCGGGCTCGACGGACAGCTCGTCCTGGAGGAGGTTGGCGGTCTTGGCCACCCAATTGGCGAAGGTGGCCACGGACAGTTCGACACGTTCGCCCGTGGCGTCGTCGTAGAAGGTCACCAGGGGGCGTCCCGGATCCGCTGCGAGCGCGGAATTCAGCAGGTCGGCAGGGGTGCGATCGGTGGCGTTCACCCGCGCAAGCGTACGCGGCGGCCAAGCCTGCGCCCAATGGCCCGGCCACCGCCCGCCGTGAATCCGCCACCGGTTCGGCCGAACCCCGGCCAACGGTCCGTCAAGTCCCAAATGGACAGACTCATAGGGCTATGTCCAAGCTCGGGAGCATGCGTGGACTTCTTGCTTCTTCGATCGGTGTCACCTGTGCGGCCGCTCTGGCCCTCCCGCTCACTCCGCCCGCCGTCGCGGCGACGGCGAGACCGGTGCCGACCACGGAAGCCGCCACGGCAGCGAGACCCGCGCCCCACGCGGGGACACCGGACACGACCCTCACCAGCCGGCGCGCGGCCGAACCGTACGCCCCCGGAAGCACCCAGTCCCTCCCCCTCGAATCCCTCACCCGCAACCGCGCCACCCCCACCACTCCCGGCGGTCCCGACCAGGGCCTGACCCGCCGTGCCGTACGCCACTTCTCCCTGGTCGGCGTCGTCTGGGACGACCCCGAAGCCGAACTGCACGGCCGCGTCCAGGTCCGTACCCGCGCCGCCGGCACCGGCACCTGGTCGGGCTGGCAGGACGTCGAGACGCACAACGGCGACCACGCGGCCGACCCCGACACACCCGAGAGAACCTCCGGCCGCGTCCGCGGCGCCACGGCACCGCTGTGGGTCGGCGACTCCGACGGCGTGGAACTCCGCGTCCGCTCCGAACCCGAGAGCGCGGAAGCCGACTCCGCGCACCACGGCACGGACACCCGTAACCTGCCCGCCGCGCCCCCGCTCCCCTCCGGCCTCCGCCTCGAACTGGTCGACCCGGGCGATGACGCCCCACCGCCCGACGCCTCCGCGGACGGCCGCCGCACCGTCGGCCTCGCCGGTGAGAACTCCGCCGCCACGGAAGCCTCCGCCGTCAACGCCGACCTGGCCCCGCTCGGCGCCACCGAGATCCCGGCACTGAACCGCGCGGAGACCGAGCAGGCATCCCTCAACGCCGGCGAGCTGACGGAGCAGCAGCAGCGGGCGAAACCGTACGTCGGCCCGCGCCCGCGCATCGTCACGCGGCGCGGCTGGGGCGCGGACGAGGGGCTGCGGGAGCGGGGTTTCCGGTACACGAAGAAGGTCAAGGCGGCTTTCGTGCACCACACGGCCAGCGGCAACAACTACCGCTGCTCGCAGTCCCCGTCACTCATCCGCAGTATCTACCGCTACCACGTCAAGAGCATGGGCTGGCGGGACATCGGCTACAACTTCCTCATCGACAAGTGCGGAAAGATCTACGAGGGCCGTGCCGGTGGCGTGGCCAAGCCCGTCCTCGGCGCGCACACCCTTGGTTTCAACAGCAAGACCATGGGGATCGCCGTCCTCGGGTCGTACGGCGCCAAGAACCCGTCGTCCGCCTCCGTCCGGGCCGTCGCCCGGCTCACGGCGTGGAAGCTGGGCCTGTACCGGGTGAATCCGCGGGGCAAGACCTACCTGAAGTCGGGGGGCAGCAATCTCCATCGGAAGGGCAAGAAGGTACGACTGAACGTGATCTCCGGTCACCGGGACGGCTTCATCACGGAGTGCCCGGGGCGGAAGCTCTACAAGAAGCTCGGCTCGGCCCGCTCCACAGCGGCCCGGTACCAGGGCCGCTGAGACACACGTTCATTGCAGGGCATCGGGGCGGAATGCCGCACGGCCAGGGAAGGCGCCACGGAACGGTCTGCATACACTGACCGGCCGAAAGACAGTTCGGCCGGTCCCGGCAGGAAGCAGAGACGACACGTGACAGAAGCGATCCTCCTGGTCGGCGGCAAGGGCACCCGGCTGCGCCCGCTCACGGTGCACACACCCAAGCCCATGGTGCCGGCGGCCGGGGTGCCGTTCCTCACGCACCAGCTGGCGAGAGCGAGAGCGGCGGGCGTCGAGCACATCGTCCTGGCCACGTCCTATCTGGCCGAGGTCTTCGAGCCGTACTTCGGTGACGGCTCCGCGCTGGGGCTCCACCTGGAGTACGTGACGGAGGAGGAGCCCCTCGGCACGGGCGGCGCCATCCGCAACGTCGCCTCCCGGCTGCACTCCGGACCCGACGACCCGGTGCTGATCTTCAACGGCGACATCCTGACGGGCCTCGACATCCGGGCCCTGGTCGACACCCACGAGACCACGGGCGCGGACATCTCCCTGCACCTCACCAAGGTCACGGACCCACGCGCCTACGGTCTCGTCCCCACGGACGACACGGGCAGGGTCCTGGCGTTCCTGGAGAAGCCGCAGACGCCCGAGGAGATCGTCACCGACCAGATCAACGCGGGGGCGTACGTCTTCCGCCGCTCGGTCATCGACACGATCCCGCGGGGCCGGCCGGTGTCGGTGGAGCGCGAGACGTTTCCGGACCTGTTGACGGCCGGGGCCCACCTCCAGGGCATGGTCGACTCGACGTACTGGCTGGACCTGGGCACCCCGGCGGCGTTCGTCCGGGGCTCGGCGGACCTGGTCCTGGGCCGGGCCCCGTCCCCGGCGGTCCCCGGCCGCTGCGGCGACCGCCTGGTCCTGCCGACGGCGACGGTCGCGGCCGACGCGAAGCTGTCCGGCGGCACGGTGGTCGGCGAGGGCGCGTTCGTCGCGGAGGGCGCCCGCGTCTTCGGCAGCACGATCCTCCCGGGCGCCGTGATCGAGCCCGGCGCGGTCATCACCGACTCCCTCATAGGCACCCGGGCCCGCGTCGGCGAACGCTCCGTCCTCACCGGCACGGTCATAGGCGACGGCGCGGTCATCGGCCCCGACAACGAACTCCGCGACGGCGCCCGCATCTGGTGCGACGCCCAAATCCCAGCAGGAGCGGTCCGCTTCTCCTCGGACCAGTAACGCCTATGCCGGGGGGCTGAGCTGCGGGCAGTCGTGCCTCCCCCAGTGCCTTAAGGGCCTGGGAGGTACCCCCAGGGCGGCACGGGTGGGCGCACCCCGCTACGCCGGGCTGCGGACCCACCCGCCCTCAGCACCAACGCCGCAGCACCGGAAACCCGGCGCAGCTCACAACCCCCCGATATCCCACCGCGGCATCTTCGGCGCCCTCCGCCCCGGCACCACCCCACTCAACAAAATCAACCGAGCCGCCCGATGCCGCTGCCCCGCATACGGCTCAAGCAACTCCAGCATCACGGAGTCATCCGCATCCCGGTCCCCGGCCAACGCCCACCCCACGATCCGCGGCAGATGCAGATCCCCCACGGTCACCTCATCCGGCGCCCCATGACTGCGCTGCACCGTCTCCGCCGACGTCCACGGCCCGACCCCCGGTACGACTTCCAGCCGCGCGCGAGCCGCCCCCGGCTCCATCCCGGCCGCCTCCTCCAACCGCCCGGCCACCCGCACCGCACGCAGAATCGTCGATGCCCGCTTGTTGTCGACTCCGGCCCGATGCCACTCCCACGACGGGATCAACGCCCACTCCCGAGGCCCCGGCATCACGCACATCCGCCCGGGCGCTGGCCCCGGCGCCGGCTCCCCGAACTTCCGCACCAGCAACCGCCACGCCCGATACGCCTCATCGGTCGTGACCTTCTGCTCCAGAATCGACGGAATCAGCGACTCCATCACCAGCCCGCTCCGCGTCAGCCTGAGCCCCGGCCGTCGATGCCGGGCCAGTGCCACCAGCCGGTGCCGGGGCACGAACACGGACGGGTCGTCGGCGGCGCCGAGCAGCTCCGGCAACCGGTCCAGCAGCCACTCCGCCCCGGGCCCCCAGGCCTGGCCGCGCACCCCACCGCCGTACGCGCACACCCGTAGCGTCCCGGGCCCGGCGGGGGTACGACAGGCCCGCCACACGGACCCGTCCGGCATCGCCCGGAACGTCGGATCACCCGGCCCGCGTCGCAGCGGCCCGAGCACCAGCCCCAGATCCAGCGGCCCGTCCGGCACCCAGTCGCGCACGCGCCCCGGCTCCGCCGCCTGCCGCGGCACGCCCCCGGCCACGCCGACATGCCCGCCGCGCACAGTGGTACGCGTGGGCCGGGGAGCGAACCGTCCTGCCATGAGTGAAGTCCCGGGGAAAGCGAAGCGAGAGGAGCCCTACGAGCGTAGGTGCCGGCCGGCGCAGGTCACCGCACCTCGATGAAGGCCCCCGCGTCCCGCTCCGGCCGCGGACGCGGTTCCTCCGCCGGATGCCCGACCGCCACCGCGCCCATCGGGTCCCAGTCGTCCGGCAGCCCCAGCACCTCGCGCACCACGTCCCGGCAGAACATCGTCGAGGACACCCACGCCGAGCCCAGCCGCTCCCCGGCCAGCGCGACCAGGAAGTTCTGCACGCCGGCGCCCGTGGCGACCACGAACATCTCCCGCTCGGCCCCGTCGCGCCGCGCGTCGCCGTAGGTGTGCGAGCCGTCCATGACCAGACACGGGACGACGAGGTACGGCGCGTTCCGCAGGACGTCCCCGCGCCGGACCCGCTTGGCGATGGACTCCTCCGTCTTGCCGTCCCGCCGCAGGTCCGCGATCCACGCGTCGCGCATGGCGTCGAGCAGCCGCGTCCGCGACTCCTCGGACTCCAGCAGCACGAAGCGCCAGGGGGTGGTGTGGTGCGGGGCCGGCGCCGTCACCGCCGCGGCCACCGCCCGCCGTACCGCGCCGGGGTCGACGGGCTCGTCCGTGAAGGCCCGGACCGTGCGCCGCTGGGTCACCGCCAGCCGTACCGCCTCCGACGTACCGAGCCGGAACATGTCGTCGCGCGCGTCGCGCACCATGGCCCGCGCTCCCTCTGCGTCGCCCGGCGCCAAGACGTGCGGCAGGCCGCGCACCACGGCGACGGGGAGCCCGGCCGCCTTGCCCTTGACCAGGTCGCCGGCCGCGGCGAGTTCGTCGGCCGTGGCAACGACGGTGGCGCTGAGCGGGTTGCCGTGTGCGTCCGTGCCGCCGCGCAGATCGTCCAGTACGCGCACCCCGGCGGCACCGATCGCGACGTCCGTCAGCCCCGCGCGCCAGGGCCGCCCGAACGTGTCGGTGACCAGGACACCGACATCGACGCCGAGGATGTCGCGCAGCCCGTCGCGGATCGCGCGGGCGGAGGCGTCCGGGTCCTCGGGCAGCAACAGCACCGTCCCGGACGGGGTGTTGGACGCGTCGACCCCGGCCGCGGCCATGACGAGGCCCTGCCGGTTCTCGACGATCCGGAGGCTGCCGCGCCGGGCGACCACGCGGACCGTCTCGGCGTCGATGGCCGCCTCCCGATCCGTCGCCCGGACCGCCCGGCCCTCCGCCTTGGACACGACCTTCGACGTGACCAGCAGGACATCGCCGTCGGCCAGACCGGGCTCGGCGGCCGCGATCAGCTTGGCCAGATCGTCCCCGGCCGCGACCTCGGGCATCCCGCCCAGGGCCCACACCCGGTACCCGTCGGCCCCCTGCCGGTTCTCCGGGACCTCGCCGCTCAAGCTGCCCGCACCTCCTCCGCCAGTGCCAGGGCCTCCCGCGCCATCTGCGCGGTCGCGTCGACGTCGGTCATCATCAGCGGCACGGCCCGGCAGCGGATCCCGGCCGCCTCGACCCGCTCCACCGCGCCGGCGTCCACCGTGTCGACGAGCCAGCCGTCCAGCAGGCCCGAGCCGTAGTGTTCGGCCACCGCCGGGGCGGTCGACTCGACGCCCACGGCGGCGAGCACCTTGTCGGCCATGCCCCGCACGGGCGCGTCACCGACGATGGGGGACAGGCCGACCACCGGCACCCCGGCGTCGGCGATGGCCTCCCGGATGCCGGGCACGGCCAGGATCGTGCCGATCGAGACGACCGGGTTGGACGGCGGGAAGAGGATCACGTCCGCCTCGGCGATCGCCTCCAGCACCCCCGGCGCGGGCTTGGCCTGGTCGGCACCGACCGGCACGATCGCCTCCGCGGGCACCGAGGCGCGCAGCCGCACCCAGTACTCCTGGAAGTGGATCGCCTTGCGCTCGCCGTCGATCTCCACGGCCACGTGGGTCTCCACGCGGTCGTCGGACATCGGGATCAGCCGCACGCCCGGCTCCCAGCGGTCGCACAGCGCCTGGGTCACCGCGCTCAGCGGATACCCGGCGCCGATCATCTGCGTCCGCACGATGTGCGTGGCGAAGTCCCGGTCGCCGAGGCCGAACCACTCGGGCCCGACGCCGTACGCCGCGAGCTCCTCCTTGAGGTGGAAGGTCTCGTCGGCACGCCCCCAGCCCTGCTCCTCGTTGATGCCGCCGCCGAGCGTGTACATCACCGTGTCGAGGTCCGGGCAGACCTTCAGCCCGAAGAGGTGGATGTCGTCCCCGGTGTTGCCGATGACCGTGATGTCCGCGTCCGGCACGGCACGCTTCAGACCACGCAGGAACCGGGCACCACCGATGCCGCCTGCCAGAACCACAATGCGCATGGAAGCCAGTCTTGCAGGCGCCTGTGACAACCGGTCGGCGACTACCTCAACCGGTCAGACCGTCACGCCAACCGGTCGGGCCCGTCCCGCCATCGGTCAGGCGGACCGCCCCGCCATCGGCCAGGCGGGCACGTCGCGCCGTCGGTCAGGCGGCCACGGCCCCCGGTACGCTCCAGGCCTCGCAGTGCTGGGCCGTGTGCATCGGCATCTCCGTCAGGCCCGGGTAGTAGACGTGCAGGCTGACCGCCGGCTCCAGTGCGTCGTTGACGACTTCGTGCACGTACCCCGGCGCGAAAACGCGCTGCGCGCCTGCCCGCAACGCGCGTGTGCCCCGCTCCGTGCGCTCGGTCAGCGTGCCGTCCAGCACGGTCAGCACACCGGAGGAGCGGCCGTGGTCGTGCAGCCCACTGCCCTGTCCGGGCACCCAGGACAGGAGCCACACCTCGTAGCCCGGCCCGGTGCGCAGCCGGTGGTACCAGCGGCTGGTCGCGTCGTAATGGACGAGGTGCTCCCACTGGGAGCGGTCGGCGGCGATGGAGCGGGCGAGTCCGACGAACTCGGCGACGGTGGCCGGGTGCTCGCGCGGGGTCTGGAGCAGATGCGGGACCTCGAGGAGGTCGCCGGCGATCTGGAGGTCGCTGTCGCTGTTCATGGGTGTGGTGGTTCCTCAGTGAAAGAAGGTCAGAGGGAACAGAGCCGAGAGACGGGTGGCTCGGCCTTCAGCTGGAGCAGGTGGAGCTCAACAGCTGGAACAACAACAGCGACAGCGAGCGCGGGCAGCACCGTGAGACCCGGCGGTGCGGGTCGAGGTGAGTGCCGAGTTCGCGAGCATGCCCACAAGGACACCGGTTCACACCTTCACTGTCAACTCGGCACCCGTCATGTGGGATGTGGTTCACCTCATCCGGTCGTTCACTCAGATGAAAGGTTTGTTCAGGGCCCGCCCGGGACACATGGCGTCCAACCGGGCGCACGAAACCCCGTTGCGTACTCGTGATCCGACTGTGATCCGTTTCGCTTCGAGGTGCGTGTCGGAACGAGATCGAACCTCTGGGCGTCCTTCTTCGTACAGGTCTGCAAGGGGTCCGGCGGACGGCGTGAGCCCCTGCGGGCTCCGTCGGTGTGTCAGGTTTTATGGTGATTTGAACACTTTCCGCTTGGGCTTGGTTCCGCAGAGTGAATAAGGGGCTCAATAGCAGATCTCGGCTTGACTCGCCCGGAGCAGCACACTTGTAATTTCACTCGTGTCGTTCAGCCGGAATCGGTAACGGCTAGATCACGGGGACGCGAAAGACAGACGAGGGGCGCACATGACCGAGACGGTGCAGCAACTGCTGGTCGACGACGCGGACGAGGAACTCGGCTGGCAGGAGCGCGCACTGTGCGCCCAGACCGACCCCGAGTCCTTCTTCCCCGAGAAGGGCGGCTCGACCCGGGAGGCCAAGAAGGTCTGCCTCGCCTGTGAGGTCCGCTCCGAGTGCCTCGAGTACGCCCTCGCCAACGACGAGCGATTCG
Organism: Streptomyces sp. NPDC006235; assembly: GCF_040613735.1. NCBI lineage: Bacteria > Bacillati > Actinomycetota > Actinomycetes > Kitasatosporales > Streptomycetaceae > Streptomyces > Streptomyces sp. NPDC006235. The sequence goes on along the minus strand of NZ_JBEXSR010000032.1, from coordinate 19,128 downwards.
GCATCTGGGGCGGCCTGTCCGAGCGGGAGCGCCGCCGGCTGAAGAAGGCCGCGGTCTGACGTCATCCCGATCCGTACGCCCGGTTCGAACGGCCCGTCGCAAGTGGGTTATCCACAGGCGGCGGGCCCCCTTGTTGCACAGCCGATAGTGTGGTCGCTCGTCCGAGACGCCCCGCTGCCCCCACCGGCCGCAGGCGTCCACCGCAGTCCACCGAACCGGGGCCCGTACCTCGATGTCCGTGCACAGCCACCCGGCAGCTCATCACGACAGCGCTGCCACACCTGAGTTCCCGCGTCATGTGGTGACCGCGGTCCTCGTCTCCCACGACGGCGCCCGCTGGCTGCCCGACGCGCTCGCCGGGCTGCTCGGCCAGGAGCGACCCGTGCAGTACGCGATGGGCGCCGACACCGGCAGCGCGGACGACTCCGCCCAGCTGGTCACCGACGCCCTCGGCGCCGACCGCGTGCTGCACCTCGCCCGCCGCACCGGCTTCGGCCAGGCCGTCGAGGAGTGCGACCGCACGGCCCCGCACCTCACCCCGGAGGAGCTGCCGTACCTGAAGCGGCCCAGCGGCTGGGACCCGGTCACCCGCTCCTGGCGCGACGACGCCTACGACCTGCCCGAGCTGCCGCACGGAGAGCCGGTCCAGTGGCTGTGGCTGCTGCACGACGACTGTGCCCCGGAGCCCGACGCCCTGGCCCAGCTGCTGCGCGTCGTGGACAACGAGTACGAGCTGGGCCGCGAGGACGTCGCCGTCGTCGGCCCCAAGCTCCGCGGCTGGTACGACCGGCGGCAGCTGCTGGAGGTCGGCGTCAGCATCGCCAACTCCGGCCGCCGCTGGACCGGCCTGGACCGCCGCGAGCAGGACCAGGGCCAGCACGACCACGTCCGGCCCGTGCTGTCGGTGTCCACCGCCGGCATGCTGATCCGCCGCGACGTCTTCGAACAGCTCGGCGGCTTCGACCGCCACCTGCCCCTCATGCGCGACGACGTCGACCTGTGCTGGCGCGCACACGCGGCCGGCTACCGCGTCCTGGTCGCCCCCGAGGCCGTCGTCCGGCACGCCGAGGCGGCCTCCCGCGAGCGCCGCACGGTCGACTGCGTGGGCCGCACGGCTGCCTCCCCCCACAAGGTCGACAAGGCCGGCGCCGTCTACACCCTGCTCGTCAACGCGCGTGCGGCCGTCCTGCCCTGGGTGCTGCTGCGGATCGTGATCGGCACGCTGCTGCGGACCGTCGCGTACCTCGTCGGCAAGGTCCCGGGACAGGCCGTCGACGAGATCCGCGGTCTCATGGGCACGCTCCTCAGGCCCGAGCGGATCCTCGCCGGGCGGCGCGGCAGAGGCGCCTCCGGGGTCGACAAGGACGAACTGCGGCCGCTGTTCCCGCCGCCCGGCGCCACCGTCCGCATGACCGTCGAGCAGCTCGCGAGCAACCTCGTGGGCCGCTCCGACCCGGAGGTCGCCTCCGGCGCCGGACGGCACGGCGGCGCCGTCGAGTCCGGCCCCGGCGGCGACGACGCCGACTTCCTGGAGATCGAGCAGTTCGCCCGGCTCAAGCGCATCGCGCGCAAGCCCGGCCCGGTGCTCTTCCTGGTCCTGCTGGTGGTCTCCCTGGCCGCCTGCCGCGAACTCCTCGGCGGCGGCGCGCTCACGGGCGGCGCCCTGCTGCCCGCCCCGGCCGACTCCTCCGACCTGTGGGCGCGCTACCTGGACGCCTGGCATCCCGTCGCCGCCGGCGGCACCTCCTCCGCACCGCCGTACCTCGCGCTCGTGGCGATGCTGGCGTCCCTGCTGTTCGGCTCGACCGGCCTCGCCGTCACGCTGCTGCTCGTCTGCTCCGTGCCGCTCGCCGGCGTCACCGCCTACTTCGCCTCCCGTCCGCTGGTCGAGTCCCGGCTGCTGCGCGCGTGGGCGGCCGTCGTCTACGCCTTCCTGCCCGCCGCCACCGGCGCCCTCGCCGGCGGCCGGATCGGCACCGCCGTCCTCGCCGTCCTGCTGCCGCTCATCGCCCGCGCGGGCATCGCCGCCAGCGGCCTGGCGAACCCGTCGGGGGCGCGTGGCAGTTGGCGCGCCACCTGGGCGTACGCGCTGCTGCTGACCATCACCACCGCGTTCACCCCGATCGTGTGGCCCATCGCGCTGCTCCTCGGCGCCGGGCTGCTGGTCCTGCGCCGGACCGACATCACGGCGTACGGGCTGCGGTTCCTCGCCCAGCTCGGCACACCCCTGCTGGTCCTCGCGCCCTGGTCGCTGTCGCTGCTGCCCTTCGGCTTCTTCCAGGAAGCCGGTCTGGAGTACGGCCCGTCGGCTGCCTCTCCCCTCGACCTGCTCGGCGCCAGCCCGGGCGGCCCCGGCACCGTCAGCGGCCTCATGCTGATCGGCATCGTCCTGGCCGCGCTCGCCGCCCTGCTCCGCTCGGAACGCCGGCTGGGCATCTGGACGGCCTGGACGGCCGCCCTGACCGGCTTCGTCTTCGCGGTCCTGTCCAACAGCTCCACCTGGTCCGGCCCCGCGACGCTCGTCTACGGCATCGCCCTCCTGGCGGCCGCCGCGCTCGGCGCCGACGGAGCCCGCGCGCGCGTGGCCGAGCAGAGCTTCGGCTGGCGCCAGCCCGTCGCCGTGCTGATCGCCTTCGCCTCGGCCGCGGGCCCCCTGCTCGTCGCCGCGGGCTGGATGATCCGCGGCGCCGACGGCCCCCTGGAGCGGCGCGACCCGACCCAGGTCCCCGCGTTCGTCGCAGAGGAGAGCGGCGGCAGCGACCAGGCCCGCACCCTCGTCCTCGACAGCGACTCCGCCTCCCGCGTCGGATACATGCTGGTGCGCGGCTCCGGCGCCCGCCTCGGCGACGGCGAGATCGCCGCGGCCGACGGCGAGAACAGCAGGCTCGACAAGGTCGTCGCCAACCTCGTCGCCGGCTCCGGCGCCGACCAGGCCGACCAGCTCGGCGGCTTCGCCGTGCGCTACGTCCTCGTCCACCGGGGCGCCCCCCGCGACGTCACCCGCGTCCTGGACACCACGCCCGGCCTGACCCGGCTCAGCCAGCAGGACAGCGGCGCGCTGTGGCAGATCGACCAGGACGTCGCGCGCGCCACCATCGTCCCCGCCTCCGGCTCCGGCACCCCGCAGACCGTCGCCGCCGGGCCCGTCGACATCCACACCACGATCCCGGCCGGCCCCGACGGACGCGTGCTGCGCCTGGCCGACACCGCCTCCGACGGCTGGACCGCCACGCTCGACGGCAAGCCGCTCACCCGCACCACGGTCGACGGCTGGGCCCAGGGCTTCAAGCTCCCCGCCACCGGCGGCAGGCTGGACGTCACCTACGACGACTCCGTCGGCCACACCGCGTGGCTGTGGGCACAGGGCCTCCTCGCCGTCGTCCTCGTCGTGCTGGCCCTGCCCGGCCGACGCCGCGACGTCGACGACGACCTGCCCGAGGAGCCGGTCGTCCCGGCCCAGCCGGTCGCGGGCGAGGGCCGCCGGGCCCGCCGCCTGCGCGCCCAGGCGGAGGCCGAGGCCGAAGGGGCGGCGCAGCCCGGGGAGTTCCCGCCCCCGCAGCCCGAGCAGCCCCCGGCGCCCCTGCCCCAGCAGAACCAGGGGCAGTGGGACAACGCCGGCTACCAGAGCGGCGAGTACGCGAACTACGGCGACCAGTACCAGGGCGCCCAGTACCCGGCGGACGCGTACGGACAGCAGTACCCGGCGGATCCCTACCAGGGCGGCCAGTACGACCCGTACGCCTACGGCGGCCAGCCCCAGAACCCGTCGTACGACCAACAGGGCCACGACCAGCAGGGCTACGACCAGGCCTACCCCCAGGGCTACGGCACGCCGTACGACCCGGCGCAGCAGCACCACCCCCACGGCACGGGCAGTGAGCGTCCCGACGGGAGCCAGCAGTGAACCGCACGACCCTGTCCCTGATCGCCGGCGCGACCGCGCTCGCCGCCGTCACCGGCTTCGCCGCGCTGTCCGCCCCGGACACCCCGGGCGCGGACACCACCGCCAAGGCGGCCGCCCAACTGCCCGTGGAACGCACGAGCCTGCTGTGCCCCGCGCCCAGCATGTCCGACATCGCGGAGACGTCGTACACCTCCTTCACACCCGTCACGAAGGGCACCGGGAGCGACGGCAAGGCCGAACTCCGGGCGGCCGCCCAGGAGTCGAAGGACGGCGCGGGCGGCGACCAGGGCAAGGCCGGCGGGAAGACCGGCGAGCGGAAGAACAACAAGCCGGTGCTGACCCCCAAGGAGCCCGGCAAGCCGGTCACCGGGGACACCTCGGGCGCCGAAGCGCCCGCGCTGGTCGGGACCGCGGACGGCAGGTTCGCGCCCGGCTGGACGGTCCAGGAGACGACGGAGGTCGCCGCGGGCACCGGCCGCGGCCTTCAGGGCGTCAACTGCACGGCCCCGGACACCAGTTTCTGGTTCCCCGGCGCCAGCACCGCGCCCGACCGCACCGACTACGTCCATCTGACGAACCCCGACGACTCGGCCGCCGTGGTCGACATCGAGCTCTACGGCAAGGACGGCACCCTCAAGTCCACGGTGGGGGAGGGCATCACCGTCCAGCCGCACTCCAGCGACCCGGTCCTGCTGTCCACTCTCACCGACGAGCAGCAGACCAACCTCACCGTGCACGTCAACGTCCGCAGCGGTCGGGTGGGCGCCGCCGTGCAGGCCCTGGACGACAAGCTAGGCGGCGACTGGCTGACCGCATCCACGGACCCGTCGGGCAGCCTGGTCCTGCCCGGCATCCCCAAGGACGCCACCTCCGTGCGCCTGGTCGCCTTCACCCCGGGCGACGCCGACGCGGACCTCAAGGTGCGCCTCGCCTCCCCCTCCGGGCTGATCACCCCGGCCGGACACGAGACGGTGCACGTCAAGGGCGGTATGACCACCGCCGTCGACCTGGGCGACGTGACGCGCGGCGAGGCGGGCTCCCTGGTGCTGACGCCGACGGACCGGTCCGTGCCCCTCGTGGCGGCCCTGCGGGTCGTGCGCGGCAAGGGCGACAAGCAGGAGACGGCCTTCATCCCGGCCACCCGCCCCGTCGGCACGCGCGCGACGTCCGCGGACAACAGCGCCAAGGGCAGCACGCTCTCCCTGACCGCCCCCGACCGCGCCGCCACGGTCGAGGTCACCGCCTCGGCGGGCAGCGAGGGCGGCACGCCGGTGTCGAAGACGTACACGATCAAGGCCGGCACCACCCAGGACATCGAGCCCCCGGTCCCCAGCGGCCTGAAGGGCACGTACGCGCTCACGGTGGAGCCGAAGTCCGGCGGCCCGGTCTACGGCGCCCGCACCCTGGCGGCGACGGAGGGCGGCGTGCCCGGCTTCACCGTGCAGACGCTCCCCGACGACCGGGGGACGGTCGCGGTCCCGGAGGCGGACGAGGACCTTTCGGTGCTGCAGAAGTAGCCCTGACCGCTGCGGTCGGTGCTGCCGAAGCAGCCCTGACCGCAGCCGGCCGTTTCAGCCCTGGTCCTCGCCGTACCGCGGATCGACCGTCTCCGGGGTCAGCCCCAGCAGCTCGGCGACCTGCTCGACGACGACCTCGTGCACCAGTGCCGCCCGCTCGTCGCGGCCCTTGGTACGGATCTCGACCGGCCGCCGGTAGACCACCACGCGCGCGGGGCGGCCCTCACGGGCGCTGATCGTGCCGCCCAGCGGGACCGCCTCGTCGTTCCAGGCCTGGCCGGGCCCGTCGAGCCGCGGCACCTCCAGCACCAGGAAATCGATGTCGGCGAGCTGCGGCCAGCGACGCTCCAGGCGCTCCACGGAGTCCTGCACCAGATCGGCGAACGCGTCCGCGCGGCTGGCGGCGAGCGGCACCTGCGGCGGTGCGATCGGGCCGCGCATGCCGCGGCCGTGGCGATCACGGCGGCGGGGCCCGGGGGCGGCGGCTCGGGGCGTTACGGGCATGTCCATCACTGCTGAAGGGTAGTCCCCGCCGCGTCCCCGCGCCCGGCACCGCACAGCGGTACGGACGGCTTCCGGCCGCCCGGTACGGCATGTCGTTACATGACCATTCCAGCCAAGGTTGGGCTCAATTCCGTATCCCGCCGAGACCGGCGACCTCACGGCAATTGAGGGTTTTGTGACGACTCTTGACCGCTTGAGGAGTCGTTCGACACCCCGGACGACACTGTCCGGGCAGGTCAGCAGGGTGTGCCCGAAGGGGGGTGTGGGGCGTTTCACAGCACGACACGGGGGAGTGACCTGGTGGAGAGTCGTCGCGGCCCGCTCAAGAGTGCGGTACCGTCCAACGTCGTGAGCCCTGTACGTCGCTGTTCGCGCACCGCCTGCGGCCGTCCCGCCGTCGCGACGCTGACGTACGTCTACGCCGACTCGACCGCGGTCCTCGGCCCGCTCGCCACCTACGCCGAACCCCACTGCTACGACCTGTGCGCCGAGCACTCCGAGCGCCTCACCGCCCCGCGTGGCTGGGAGGTCGTCCGGCTCCTCGACGGCTCGGCCCCGGCGCGCCCCAGCGGCGACGACCTGGAAGCGCTTGCCAATGCCGTGCGCGAGGCGGCCCGCCCCCAGGGGCGGGCGGCCGGGGCCGGTGGTGGCGGACGCTCGGCCGACCCGATGGAGGTCGCCCGGCGAGGGCACCTGCGGGTCCTCCGGTCCCCCGACAACTGACCGCACCCCCGGTTCCTCCCTTCCCGCGCACACCCATTGACGCGGGCTTGGCGCGGACATGACCATTCCGTTTTGAGGTCGCGAGAAATCGCTTTCGCATGACGGAAGCCGGGAGGCGCCCGTGTACGTCCAGGAACTGGAACCCGTCGCCGGCTCCCTGGGCCTGTCCGCCCTCGTGGCGGCCCTGCCCCTCATGCTCGTCCTGGTCCTGCTCGGCGGCGTCCGCATGAAGGCGCACCTGGCCGGCCTGACCGGCCTCCTAGCCGCCGTACTCGTCGCCCGGCTCGCCTACGGCATGCCCCTGGGGCAGACGCTCTCCAGTGCCGCCCAGGGCGCCGTCTTCGGCCTCTTCCCCATCCTGTGGATCGTCGTCAACGCCCTGTGGGTGTACCGGATGACCGTCCGCACCCGGCACTTCGACATCCTGCGCCGGTCCTTCGGGCGGCTCTCCGACGACCCCCGCATCCAGGCGCTCGTCATCGCCTTCTGCTTCGGGGCGCTGCTGGAGGCGCTCGCCGGCTTCGGGGCGCCCGTCGCGATCAGCGCGGTCATGCTGGTCGCCCTCGGCTTCGAACCCGTGCGCGCGGCCGTCGTCGCCCTGGTCGCCAACACCGCGCCCGTGGCCTTCGGCGCGATGGGCACACCGGTCGTCACGCTCGCCCAGGTCACCGGGCTGCCGCTGGACTCGGTGGCGTCCGTGGTGGGCCGTCAGACGCCGCTGCTGGCCCTCGTGGTGCCCCTCGTGCTGGTCTGGCTCGTGGACGGCAAGCGCGGCCTGCGCGAGACCTGGGTGCCCGCCCTCGCCTGCGGAGTCGCCTTCGCCGTCGCCCAGTTCGCCGCCTCCAACTACGTCTCCGCCCAACTCGCCGACATCGGCGCCGCCCTGGCCGGCGCGGGCGCCCTGGCCGCCGTACCGCACGCGCGCGTGCCCGCCGCCGAGTCCGTCCGCGCCTCGGTGCTGACCGGCGTACGCAGCGAGGAACTGGACGAGGAGGACCCGCCCCGCGAGGTCCTGCGCGCGTACGCCCCCTACGCGCTGATCGTCCTGATCTTCTCCGTCGCCCAGCTCCCGGCCGTCAAGGACCGGCTGGACCAGGCCACCCAGACCTACGACTGGCCCTTTCTGAACGTGCTCGGCTCCGACGGAGAACCGGTCGGCGGCAACGTCTTCACCTGGCCGATCGTGTCGACGGGCGGCACGCTCGTGCTGCTCGCCGGCATCTGCACGGCCGCTGTCATCGGCGTGCACGCGCGCGTGGCGGTGAAGGAGTGGCTCGCGACCGTCCGCGAACTGCGCTTCGCGATCCTGACGGTGACGTCCGTACTGGCGCTGGCGTACGTCATGAACCTCTCCGGGCAGGCGGCGACCATCGGCCACTTCGTGGCGGCGGCGGGAGCCGGGCTCGCCTTTCTCTCGCCCGTCCTCGGCTGGTTCGGAGTCGCCGTGTCCGGGTCGGACACCTCGGCCAACGCCCTCTTCGGCGCCCTCCAGGTGACCGCCGCCCGCGAGTCGGGACTGTCGCCCGACCTGCTGGCCGCCGCCAACAGCTCCGGCGGCGTCCTCGGCAAGATGATCTCCCCGCAGAACCTCACCATCGCCTGCGCGGCCGTCGGACTCGCGGGCCGCGAGGGCGACCTGCTGCGCAAGGTACTGCCGTGGAGCCTCGGCCTGTTGCTGGTGATGTGTTTGATCGTGGTCGGCCAGAGCACGCCCGTCCTGGACTGGATGCTGCCCTGACCTGAGGTTACGGCTGGGGTCCTCTTCGCGTCCGCCCAGCGCGCTGTCAGTGGCCGGGGGTAGTTTGGGCGGACCGACAGTACTTTTTCAGGAAGGTTGGCCGTGGCTGCTGATCTGTCGCAGGTCGTCAAGGCGTACGACGTACGCGGGGTCGTCCCCGACCAGTGGGACGAGTCCCTGGCCGAACTCTTCGGAGCGGCCTTCGTGCGGGTCACCGGCGCGAGCGCCATCGCGACCGGGCACGACATGCGGCCCTCCTCACCGGGCCTGTCGCGGGCCTTCGCGCGCGGGGCGGCGGCGCTGGGCGCCGACGTGACCGAGATCGGCCTGTGCTCCACGGACCAGCTCTACTACGCCTCGGGCGCGCTGAACCTGCCGGGCGCCATGTTCACCGCCTCCCACAACCCGGCCCAGTACAACGGCATCAAGATGTGCCGCATGGGAGCCGCCCCGGTCGGCCAGGACACCGGCCTCGCCGAGATCCGCGAACTGGTCGAGCGCTGGAGCGAGTCGGGCGCCCCCGAGCCCGCCGCGACGCCCGGAACCATCACCGGCCGCGACACGTTGTCGGACTACGCGGCGCACCTGCGCTCCCTGGTCGACCTGACCTCCATCCGCCCCCTGAAGGTCGTCGTCGACGCGGGCAACGGCATGGGCGGCCACACGGTCCCCGAGGTCTTCACCGGCCTGCCCCTGACGCTGGTCCCGATGTACTTCGAACTCGACGGCACGTTCCCGAACCACGAGGCCAACCCTCTCGACCCGGCCAACCTCGTCGACCTTCAGAAGCGGGTCCGGGAGGAGGGCGCCGACCTGGGTCTCGCCTTCGATGGGGACGCCGACCGCTGCTTCGTCGTCGACGAGCGCGGCGAGCCGGTCTCCCCGTCGGCGATCACCGCCCTGGTGGCCTCCCGCGAACTGGCCAGGCACGGCGGCAAGGGCACGATCATCCACAACCTGATCACGTCCTGGTCAGTCCCCGAGGTCGTCGTGGAGAACGGCGGCACCCCGGTCCGCACCCGCGTCGGCCACTCCTTCATCAAGGCGGAAATGGCGCGCTCGGGCGCGATCTTCGGCGGCGAGCACTCGGCGCACTACTACTTCCGCGACTTCTGGAACGCCGACACGGGCATGCTGGCCGCCCTCCACGTCCTGGCGGCCCTCGGCGGCCAGTCGGGCACCCTCTCCGCCCTCGTCGCCCAGTACGACCGCTACGCCGGCTCCGGCGAGATCAACTCCACGGTCACCGACCAGGCAGCCCGGCTCGCCGCGATCCGCTCCGCGTACGAGAACCGCGAGGGCGTCACCCTCGACGAGCTGGACGGCCTCACCGTCTCCGCCACCGACTGGTGGTTCAACGTCCGCCCCTCCAACACGGAGCCACTGCTCCGCCTGAACGCGGAGGCGAGGGACCAGGAGACGATGACCAGGGTGAGGGACGAGGCACTGGCCATCATCAGGGCCTGAGGGAACGCGAGCCCAGCTTCCTGTCCGACCGCTTCGGGCGGTGGGTGGGCATAGGTCCCGGGGGTCCAGGGGGCGGAGCCCCCGGCGGGGTCGAAGGGGCGGAGCCCCGTCACCCCCCCCCCCCCCCCCACCCCCCCCCCCAGCCCCCCCCCCCCGCCCGCG
>NZ_JBEXSR010000032.1:0-9103 GCF_040613735.1 Streptomyces sp. NPDC006235 | reverse complement strand
GTAGGTGGGGTGCTTGAGCTCGGGGTAGATCCACACCTGCTTGCCGCGTGCGCGGGTCTGCTCGTCCTGCCACTTCAGGACCTCTTCGAAGCCCCTTCACCCACCCCAGCCCCCATACCCGCCGCACCTGCCAACCACCCCGCCCCACCCCCCACCCGGCGGTACCCTGACCAGGCACATCCGCACCACCCCCAAGTACCAACGCCAAGCACCGACGCCCCACCCCGCCCCATCCCCGAAGGGACCCCGCATGGCACTCGAAGCCGGCCTCCTCGACATCCTCGCCTGCCCGGCCTGCCACGCCCCCCTCAAGGAGCAGGACACCGAACTGCTCTGCACCGACCAGAACTGCGGCCTGGCCTACCCCGTCCGCGACGGCATCCCCGTCCTCCTGGTCGACGAGGCCCGCCGCCCCGCGTAGGCACGCCCGGGCAGACCCGCCCGCGTGAACCCGGCGCACATACACCCCGGGCACAACGGGCACCGACGTAGGACATCCCAAAAACGGACCCGGACCGGACTCCGGCGATCGGAGGCTGCCGCCCATGCTCGACGAATCGCTGCTCGACTCCCCGGAGGGCCTCTCCGAGGCAGACCACCGCGGGCTGCTCCGCGGCGCCGCAGAAGCCGGCGCCCGCGTCCGCACGGCCGCCCGCCACTCCGCCGAGGCCGGCATCAACGACCTCAAACCCGACGGCCGCCCCCGTGCCGTCCTGATCGCCGGCCCGGGCGCCGCCGCCACGCACGCCGCCGACCTCATCGGCACCCTCGCCGGCGCCGGCAGTCCGGTCACGCGGCTGGCCCCCACCGGCGTCGCCCCCGCCGCGGGCGCCCTGCGCTGGGATCTGCCTGGCTGGGTCGGCTCCGTCGACCTCCTCCTGATCACCACCCCGGACGGCAGCGAACCGGGCCTGTCCCTCCTCGCCGAGCAGGCCTACCGCCGCGGCTGCAACGTCGTCGCCGTAGCCCCCAGCCGCTCCCCGCTCGCCGACGCGGTGAACGGCTCGCACGGCCTCTTCGTCCCCATGGCGACCGCCCCGTACGACCAGGACGAGCCCCTCGCCGCCTCCGCGCCCGGCGTCCTGTGGGCGCTGCTCACCCCGCTGCTCGCGCTGCTGGACCGCACCGGCGTGCTCGCCGCCCCGCCGGAGGCCCTCGGCAAGGTCGCCGACCGCCTCGACGGCATCGCCGAACGCTGCGGCCCCGCCATCGCCACCTACAGCAACCCCGCCAAGACCCTCGCCGCCGAACTCGCCGACGCCCTCCCGATCGTCTGGACCGAGGGCACCTCGGCCGGCCCGGCAGGCCGCCGGTTCGCCGCCGCGCTCGCCGAACTGTCCGGCATCCCCGCGGTCGTCGCCGAACTCCCCGAGGCACTCGCCGCACACAGCGCCCTGCTCGCCGGCCCCCTGGCCGCCAGCGCCGACCCCGACGACTTCTTCCGCGACCGCGTCGAGGAACCACCCGCCCTGCACGCGCGCGTGGTGCTCCTGCGCGACCGCCCCATCGGCGGCCTCACCGCCGCCCCCGGCGCCCGCGACCTGGCCCTCAGCCATGACACGCCGATCAGCGAACTGGAACCGGAGGAGGGCGGCGAGCTGGAGACCCTCGCGGAACTGATCGCCATCACGGATTTCGCCGCGGTTTACCTGGCGCTCGCTTCGAGGGCCTGATCATGCCAGGGACACCCTGACGCGCCAGCACGCCCGAACACGCAAGAGAGACCCCCATGGACCGCCTCGACAACACCATCCGCCCCTACGCCTGGGGTTCTCCCACCGCCATCCCGCACCTGCTCGGCACCGAACCCACCGGCGAGCCGCAGGCGGAGATGTGGATGGGCGCCCACCCGGGTGCCCCCTCACGCACCGGCCGGGGCACGCTCGTCGAGGTCATCGACGCCGACCCCGAGAAGGAACTCGGACCGGCCGCGGTCGCCAAGTTCGGCCCCCGCCTGCCTTTCCTCCTCAAGATCCTTGCCGCCGGCGCCCCGCTCTCCCTCCAGGTCCACCCCGACCTGGAGCAGGCCAAGGAGGGCTACGCGGACGAGGAGCGCCGCGGCATCCCCGTGGACGCCCCGCACCGCAACTACAAGGACGCCAACCACAAGCCCGAACTGATCTGCGCCCTCACCGAGTTCGACGGCCTGTGCGGCTTCCGCGACCCGCTCGCCGCCGCCGGCCTGCTCGACGGCCTCGGCATCGACTCCCTCAAGCCCTACGTCGACCTGCTGCACGCCCACCCCGAGGACGCCGCCCTGCGCGAGGTCCTCACGGCGATCCTCACCGCCGACCCCGAGGAGATGTCCCGCACGGTCGCGGAAGCGGCCACCGCCTGCACCCGTCTCGGCGGCGCCTACGCCCCCTACGCCGACATCGCCCACCACTACCCGGGCGACCCCGGCGTCATCGCCGCGATGCTGCTGAACCACGTCCGGCTCCAGCCCGGCGAGGCCCTCTACCTCGGCGCCGGCGTCCCGCACGCCTACCTGAACGGCCTCGGCGTCGAGATCATGGCCAACTCCGACAACGTCCTGCGCTGCGGCCTGACCCCCAAGCACGTCGACGTCCCCGAGCTCCTGCGCATCGTCCGCTTCCGGCCCAGCGACCCCGGCGTCCTGCGCCCCGAGGCCTCCCCGGACGGCGAGGAGCTCTACGAGACCCCCATCGACGAGTTCCGCCTCTCCCGCTTCGTCCTCCCCGAGGCCGGCGGCGCCCACGACCTCACCCGCGCGACCCCGCAGATCCTGCTCTGCACGGCCGGCACCGTCCGGGCCGGCGAGCACGACCTGACCCCGGGCGGATCCGTCTTCGTCCCGGCCGACGAAAAGGCCGAAGTGTCCGGAACGGGAACACTTTTCCGGGCCACCGTCGTCGCCTGACCGTTTCGGCGGCCCCCGCGCTGGTGACCTGAAGCACCGCGGCCCGAGCGGGCTGCAACAATGGCCCACCGTCAAGCACGGGCAAAGTCGCGGGCGGCTCAGCAAGGCGAGCGTCCGGGCCCTGGAACGGCGTACGAAGGGACAACGCGAACATATGAGCGCGTCAGGCGGCACCAAGGCGATCGTGGCGGCACTGGCCGCCAACCTCGCGATCGCGGTAGCGAAGTTCGTGGCGTTCATCTTCAGCGGCTCGTCATCGATGCTCGCCGAGTCCGTCCACTCCGTCGCCGACTCCGGCAACCAGGCACTGCTCCTGGTCGGCGGCAAGAAGGCCAAGCGGGAGGCCACGCCGCAACACCCCTTCGGCTACGGCCGCGAGCGCTACATCTACGCCTTCCTCGTCTCCATCGTCCTCTTCTCCGTCGGCGGCATGTTCGCCCTCTACGAGGGCTACGAGAAGATCAAGCACCCGCACGAGCTGACGCACTGGTACTGGCCGGTCGGCGTCCTCGTCTTCGCGATCATCGCCGAGACCTTTTCCTTCCGCACAGCCATCAAGGAGTCCAACACCCTGCGCGGCCGCCGCTCCTGGAAGGAGTTCGTCCGTCACGCCAAGGCTCCCGAGCTCCCGGTCGTCCTCCTGGAGGACCTCGGCGCCCTCGTCGGTCTGGTCCTCGCCCTCGGCGGCGTCGGCCTCGCCCTGCTCACCGGCGACAGCGTCTGGGACGGCATCGGCACCCTCTGCATCGGCATCCTGCTCATCCTGATCGCCCTGGTCCTCGCCGCCGAGACCAAGTCGCTGCTGCTCGGCGAGTCCGCCGGCGTCGAGGAGACGCAGAAGATCGAAGCCGCGCTCGTCGACGGCGACACCGTCACCCGCATCATCCACATGCGCACGCTCCACCTCGGCCCCGAGGAACTCCTCGTCGCCGCCAAGATCGCCGTCCAGCACGACGACACGGCCACCGAGATCGCCGCCGCCATCGACGCCGCCGAGTCCCGCATCCGCGAGGCCGTCCCGATCGCCCGCGTGATCTACCTCGAGCCGGACATCTACAGCGAGGCCGAAGCCGTCAAGGGCCCCGACCCCGAGGCGAGCCCCGGCGGCCCCACCCCCGCCGACCACTGACACCACCTCGTACGACTCCTCCGGCCCCCGCACCGGACCGACAGTCCCACCCCCGCCCGTCACGGGATCGGCTCGATGTGTTTCCCTGCGGGCTGGGGATCGCAGGCGCCCCCGGTGTAGCTTGGGACGGAGCCAGACGTCGCTGCTGATGGCGGTCGGGCGGTCCCACCGCGGGCCGGCCGAGGGAGAGAGGGCCTCCGACGGACTGCGCTGCGCACACGCGGGCATGCCTGTGTCCTCTTTCGGGCACCCCTGTGTCCGCCGCCGCGCAGACCAGCCGTACCCACCTCGACCCAACCCCGAGGAGCAGCTCGCAATGACGACTGTCGAAAACCGACAGGACTTCAAGGTCGCCGACCTCTCCCTGGCCGAGTTCGGCCGCAAGGAGATCACCCTCGCCGAGCACGAGATGCCCGGCCTGATGGCGATCCGCAAGGAGTACGCCGAAGCGCAGCCCCTGGCCGGTGCCCGCGTCACCGGCTCCCTGCACATGACCGTGCAGACCGCCGTCCTCATCGAGACCCTGGTCGCCCTCGGCGCTCGGGTCCGCTGGGCGTCCTGCAACATCTTCTCCACCCAGGACCACGCCGCCGCGGCCATCGCCGTCGGCCCGAACGGCACGCCCGACAACCCGCAGGGCGTCCCGGTCTTCGCCTGGAAGGGCGAGACCCTGGAGGAGTACTGGTGGTGCACGGAGCAGGCGCTGACCTGGCCGGACAGCCCCACCGGCGGCCCGAACATGATCCTCGACGACGGCGGTGACGCCACCCTCCTCGTCCACAAGGGCGTCGAGTACGAGAAGGCCGGCAAGGTCCCGTCCGTCGACACCGCCGAGAACGACGAGCACCGCGTCATCCTCGAACTCCTGAACCGCACCATCACCGACGGCTCCCAGAAGTGGACGCAGCTCGCCTCGGAGATTCGCGGTGTCACCGAGGAGACCACGACCGGTGTCCACCGCCTGTACGAGATGCAGCGCGATGGTGTCCTCCTGTTCCCGGCGATCAACGTCAACGACGCCGTCACCAAGTCGAAGTTCGACAACAAGTACGGCTGCCGCCACTCCCTGGTCGACGGCATCAACCGTGCCACCGACACCCTGATCGGCGGCAAGACCGCGGTCGTCTGCGGCTACGGCGACGTCGGCAAGGGCTGCGCGGAGTCCCTGCGCGGACAGGGCGCTCGCGTGATCATCACCGAGATCGACCCGATCTGCGCTCTGCAGGCGGCGATGGACGGCTACCAGGTCACGACCCTGGACGAGGTCGTCGAGACGGCCGACATCTTCATCACCACGACCGGCAACAAGGACATCATCATGGCCGGCGACATGGCCAAGATGAAGCACCAGGCGATCGTCGGCAACATCGGCCACTTCGACAACGAGATCGACATGGCCGGCCTTGCCAGGATCCCGGGCATCGTCAAGGACGAGATCAAGCCGCAGGTCCACACCTGGACCTTCCCCGACGGCAAGGTGATCATCGTCCTGTCCGAGGGCCGCCTGCTGAACCTGGGCAACGCCACCGGTCACCCGTCGTTCGTGATGTCCAACTCCTTCGCGGACCAGACCCTGGCCCAGATCGAGCTGTTCACCAAGCCCGACGAGTACCCGACCGGCGTCTACGTGCTGCCCAAGCACCTCGACGAGAAGGTCGCCCGCCTCCACCTCGAAGCGCTCGGCGTGAAGCTGACCACGCTCCGCCCCGAGCAGGCCGAGTACATCGGCGTGCAGGTCGAGGGCCCGTACAAGCCGGACCACTACCGCTACTGAGCCGAGCAGCTCAGCTCCTCAGCAGCTCAGGTAGTTCGAAGCAGGCCCCCGCACCCCCGTGTCGGGGGCCTGCCCCGTTCGACCGGCCGGCGACCGGCCCAGCCCGTCAAGACCCAGGACCCCCATGCCCCGCGGCCGCTATTCGCTCCACGATCCGCACGATCACACCCCCCTCGCTGAAGAACACTTCCAGTGCGCCCCCGGCCCCTCCGGCTGGCGCTACGTCTCCCAGCTGACCACCCCCTCGGGCGATCACCACGGCTCCGTCGACCTCACCCTCGACGAACTCGGGCGCCCCATCCGCCTCGAACTCCACGCCGCCGCCTGGCAGGTCCGCGGCGCCGCCCTCGACGGCGTCACCTGGGTCCGCACCGACCCCACCGGAACCGACGCCACCGAAGGCAATGTGCGCGCCCACGCCTTCACCGGCACCTCCCCGGCGTTCCTCGTCGCCACCACCCGTCTCCTGCGCCTCACCCCCTCCTCAGCAGGCACCCGCGTACGCCTCGTCGCCTTCACGGACCCGGTCCTCGCCCCACGCACCGTCGACCAGTCGTGGACCTTGCTGAAAAGAGAAGCACACGCCACTGACAACGGCCCCCTGACCGTGGACGAATACCAGGTCACAGCCCTGGACACGGGAGAACAGCACTCCGTGTACATCGCCGGAGACGTGGTGCTCGCGGCCCCCGGCATCGAGCTCGAAGACCTCGAATCACCGCCGTCGGCGTTCACCTGAGCCCGGCCCGCCCCCCACTACGCCGGCGGCACGAACCCGGTCTCGGGACGCTCGCCCGCAGGCACCTCATCCGACTCCGCGGGCCGGTCCCCACCGGACGACTCGACAGCCGTACCGGTCGAATCGACAGCCGCACCATGCGGCTGGGACACGGCACCAGGCGGCACAACCGGCGGTCGTCCGTACGCACCGGACGCCGCCCCCGCACCGGAAGCGGGCTCAGCAGCCGGGGCAGCATCGCCGGCCGGGGCGGCCGGAGCAGTCGGGCTGGCCGACGAGGACGAGCCGCTCCCGAAAGCCCGCCGAGCCTCCCGCGCCTGCCGTTCATGCACGACCGCTGCCAGATACGCCGCCGGCGGAACACCCTGCGGCACCGGAGCTCCCGTCCGTTCCGCGAGATCCGACGCCAGCCGCTCCGCCATGGACCACCCCACCTGCGGGTCCAACTGCTGCATACGCGTCAGATACTGACGCACGGCGAGCCACAACCCGTCGGGAACCGCAGACAGATCGAGCCCCGAGAACTGCCCCGCCAGCCAGGGCGGGGGAGGCGGCACGAACCCGGTTCGCGTGACCGGAATCCGCTCCCGGACGACGAGGGTCCCCGCGAACACATCCCCCAGCCGCCGCCCGCGCGCCGACACGAACGAGGCGATGCAGGCGACGACACCGAAGGTCATGAGGATCTCGATCACCCCGATCAAGCCCCTCACCAGCGCATGCCGGAACCGGATCGGCCCCCCGTCGTCCCGCACCACACGCAGCCCGCAGGCCATCTTCCCGAGCGAACGCCCATGGCTGAGCGTCTCCACGGCGATCGGCCCGCCCACCAGCACGAGAACGAACGTCGCGATCGACAGCGCCGTCCGCGCCGCCTCGTCCAGCGAGGCAGTGGAAACCACGACCGCGATGGTCACCGCCACGTAGACGGCCACGGCCGCCACAAGATCCAGCAACACGGCCAGCGCCCTGCTGGGCAACCTCGCGGGGCGCAGCTCCAATGCCACCGCCTCGCCCGTCACCAGCTCACTCACGCCCGCCGTCCTTCCCCTGCCCTGCCCCCGACAGGGCCAGTCTGCCAAGCTGAGGGCGCATCGCGCCGCAGTACGACAAGCTGATCCACGACGAGCCGCCGACGAACAGCCGAGGAGCAGGCAGACCGATGGACCTCGACGTCTTCGTCTCCGCCCACCGAGCGGAGTGGGACCGCCTCGAAGCCCTGCTCCGTCGCCAGCGCCGCCTCAGTGGTGCCGAAGCCGACGAACTCGTCACTCTTTACCAACGCGCCGCCACGCACCTCTCCCTGATCCAGTCCAGTGCTCCCGACCCCCAGCTCACCGGCAGGCTCAGCCAACTCGTGGCACGCGCGCGTAGTGCGGTCACTGGTACCCGCCGCGCCTCCTGGCGCGACGTGACCCGCTTCCTCACCCACGGCTTCCCGGCCGCCGTCTACACGTCACGCCACTGGTGGGTGCCCACCGCGCTGTTGTCCACGGCGGTCGCGGCCCTCCTCGGCTGGTGGATCGGCATCCATCCCGAGGTACAGGCCTCCATCGCGGCCCCCAGCGAACTGCGCGAGCTCACCCGTCCCGGCGGCCAGTACGAGACCTACTACTCCAGCCACCCGGCCGCCAGCTTCGCCGCCCAGGTCTGGACGAACAACGCCTGGGCCGCAGCCCTGTGCCTGATCTTGGGCGTCTTCCTGGGGCTCCCGGTCCTCTGGATCCTCTTCCAGAACATGCTCAACTTGGGCATCGGCGTCGGCCTCATGTCCTCGGCCGGCCGCCTCGACACCTTCCTCGGCCTGGTGCTCCCGCACGGCCTGCTCGAACTGACCGCCGTCTTCGTGGCCGCCGGCACCGGCCTGCGCCTTGGCTGGACCCTCATCGACCCAGGCCCCCGCACGCGCCGCACAGCTCTCGCGGAAGAGGGCCGCGCCGCCATCGGCATGGCCATCGGCCTGGCGCTCGTCCTCTTCGTCTCCGGCGCCATCGAAGGCTTCGTCACCCCCTCCGGCCTTCCCACCTGGGCCCGCATCACCATCGGAGTCGTCGCCGAACTGGCCTTCTTCGCGTACGTCTACGTCCTGGGCGGCCGCGCCGCCCGCGCTGGCGACATCGGCGACGTCGAGGCAGCGGAACGCAGCGCCACCGTCCCGACAGCTGCCTGAACGGCCCTGTGGCCGCCGGATGTGCGACCACGTCCGTTCAACTGCTAGTCTCCTCTTCGCCCCACAGGAGCCGTTGACACGGCTCATGCGGGGAGGTAGATTCGAACAGTTGCCTGGACAAGGGGTTCGGCCCCGGATCGGCGACAGTGAGCATCTGTCTGCTTCATGAAACGTTGATTTCATTGAAGCCCCTCCCGATGAATCGGAAACGAGTGGCCGGTCAATCCGGCTCAAAACTTCTGATAAAGTCGGAACCGCCGGAAAGGGAAACGCGGAAGCGGAAACCTGGAAAGCACCGAGGAAATCGGGTCGAGAAAAGATCTGATAGAGTCGGAAACGCAAGACCGAAGGGAAGCGCCCGGAGGAAAGCCCGAGAGGGTGAGTACAAAGGAAGCGACCGTTCCTTGAGA
>NZ_JBEXSR010000031.1:0-113715 GCF_040613735.1 Streptomyces sp. NPDC006235 | reverse complement strand
GACCGATACCGGACCTTGTACGGATGAGGACACTTCGACCACCGCGACCGCGGATGCTCACACTCCTTGAAAAACGACCCCATCCCACGAACCAACGAACTCGTCAAGATCCACGTCCTGCACAACTGGAAAGTTCCGAACGATACTGCGTGTTTCGAACCATGGCACCAGCGGCGGCATCGCCGGGGGCCGCGAGTCGGAGATCGCTTCATTAGCCCAGTACTCTTTGCTGCTTGACCCAGGCTTCAACCTCTGACACTTTGAATCGGATTTTGGCGTTCACTCCTACACCAAACCGGTACATCACCAATCCCGATCGGGCGGAATTCTTGTACAGCCAGGAAGTGGACACATTCAAATACTCAGCAGTTTCTTTGACATCCATGAAACGGACTGTTTCAGGCGCTCGCATAATCCCTCAGAAAATCTCTAGGCTGCAGCTGTACTACATCGACTCGAAAGCCACATCTGGGGTTCGATGTCTGACTGACCTCAGGTGTTGCAACCAATACTCCGCAGCGTCGCCGGTTTGCCCAACCGGCGATCTTCGGCTATGTTGCGCTCGCGTCACACGCGCACACCGGCCCTCGACTGCGTTTTGAACCCGCGAGGCAGCCCGCCAACCGAGCCGTGCCCAGAAGTGACGGGAACTCAACTCAAGCTTGACGAGAGCCACCTGTGGCCCGGGCGACGTTCAGTGGCAGCATCAAGTAGACTCTCCCAACTCGCAGGTCGCCGTTCACGACGCACCCGGTCATGCCCGCAGACCTGTGCTCCCACCGAGCGTGGCTTTCGCTTCCACCACCGCAACTACACGCGATCACCGCCGGACAGGGACAACGCCGCCTAGATGGCTCGGCAACCCACGCGATCGGGTCGGGACTGTTTGACGGAAAGTCCGGCACGGGCTGAGGTAGGGCTCCTTCAGCAGCGTGACGTATGCCTTTGACGGCTCGATTGGGCCCCGGTAACCGAGCTGTTCTGTCGCCCAACCAGCCCAATGGCAGGCGTTCAAGAAGATCGCAACCCCTAGTCACCGAGTAGGGGCGCGTCGGCAGCCTGGTGCGTTTCTCCATGCCCGACGGAGGAACGGACCGCGCCACGGTGGGTCATCGGGGGGGGCGAAGCTAGGTGCCAGGCAGCCGACACCGCCCGGACCACCAGCCCAGCCGTCACCGGGCTGGCACTCCTCCACGCCTGTGAGGCGGTGCCCTCATCCAAGGCGCGTGCTCGTACCGGCAGCTGGGCCTTGTCCGGCACGGCCTTGACGACTCCGGCCTTCTTCCAGCGCTCCAGTTCAGCCAGCCTGGCGGCGGCAATTCTGCTCTGGGAACGCAGGAGTTGGCCCGGTTGTCTGGGATTCCACATTCCAAACGACAAAGGACCGTGACGGAACAGGTGCCGCACTCCGCCGTAGCGATTGTAGGTGGCCCGGCGCTGCGGCGGGGTTCGCGGTCGGGGTCCTTGTGTCTGCCGACGGCGCTGCTCGTGAGCTGGGGCCCTGGCGGCGCGAGCGAATCGTCGCCGATGTCCACGACCGGCACCTGGGTGTTTGCCGCGTCTAGTGCCGCATCAGGCAACGTTCGCCCTGTTGTGATCGTGACTGAGTACCGCAGGCGGAGTTCCCGGTCGCCGAGGGGGTGGTCGACGACATCAGCCACGAGGGCCTGCGCATCCTGCTCCGCGAGGAAGGCGTCTCCTTTCAACGCCTGAAGATAGTTGGACCCACGTGCTGATGCCAGCGAGCGCGCCATCAGGTCAGGCCGCCATCTCGCAGCGCATGTGATCCAGAGCCTGTGCAGCGGTGTCGTGGATCTCGGGCAGGCGGCCCGTGGCCGTTCGCATGATGCGCTGAAGTTGGTGCGGAAGCCTCTGCACCACCGCCTCCTGCACCGCGATGGTCTTCTGGGTGGACGATTCGGGCCGCTCAACCTGATGCCCCACCCCGGCCGACAGTGGGCCGAGCACGGTTGTGGTCCTGGGGAGTGTGGCTGTCAATCGGGATGGTGCCCGTATCGGTAAGGGGGCAACGTCCAAGGACTCCTCCGCGCCGCCGCGATCGTCGGCAAGCAGCTGCACGTGAGCGACGGTCACCAGCTCGATCACCCGCCACTGGGGCGCAACCGTCGTTGTGAGCACCGGGCTGTGCTCGACCAGCCGTATGGCCGTGTCGACCTGTCCAGTGGCGATCAGCCCTCGGAGGCGGATCTCATGCAGCGAAAAGGGATTGAACAGACTGGTGTGATCCACCGAGGAGAGCAGGTCTTCCGTCTCACGCATCACTCGGCCGAACAGCTCTGCGTTGCCCAACGCGCCGGCCGCCCGGGCCAGCAACGGCAAAGCGGCAGCACGGGAGTCGTTGTCCGGCGCGAGGGCAGCGGCGCGGCACAGACGTTCTACAGCGGCACCGGCGAGACGCGCCTTGCGCAGTTCGTTCCCGTGCATCCGCAGTGCGTACGACGTCAGTGCCGGCTCCTCGAAGTACTCCACGAGATCCAGGCTCTTGGCGGTCCAGCGGGCCGCCGTACTCAGTCTCTCTTCCGGGAGGACGTTGCCCAGCGCGACTCCGAGCCCGACTCGGGCGCGGGCGAGCAGGTGGAGGACGTCTCGCTCGGTGTGCCCGTCCTCGACACGGGCTTCGAGCCGGGCGACCAGCGGCCAGAGCTCGGAGACGGCCTCCGCTGCGTGTCCGGACTGCCTGGCGCTCTCGGCGAGCCGAACGGTGGATTCGCCGAACTGCACCATGGCCCGGTGGTCGGTGTCGGCCACGTCCGTGACTCCGAGGACGTGCGGCGGCAGGCGCAGCTACTCGCCGATACGGCGCCGGGAGCCTACGTCGTCCAGGCTGCGCTTCCCGAGTTCAAGCGCGGAGATGTAGGTCTTGTCGTAGCCGAGGAGTTCACCGAGCTCGGTCTGGTTCAGTCTGTGCACCCGCCGGTAGAAGCGCAGGATGGGAGCCAGATCCCCTGTCGCCAGTACGAGTTCGGCTTGTGGTGTCGCCCAGTGCCACTGGGCGTGCTCCGCCGACGGGCGGGATCCGGTGGCGTCACGGCTTGGGCCTTTGGCGAGCTCTCCCCCGACGATCGCTGGCTACATCCGCTCGTAGTCGTCCAGGCCGACGGCGTCGCGGCGGTACCACGTGGCCACGGCCCGCTTGTAGCCCTCTGGCATGTTGAGAGTCGCTACGTCCTCGGCGGTGAACATGCCGAGTTGCTTGTGCTCATGGCTGACGACGGGCGGTTGGTCGGGTGTGAGCACCGTGCAGCCATAGGTGACGATCAGGACCTTCCGGCCGGGGATGGGCTCGTAGATCCACACGCCTCCGTCGATCAGAGGCCCGGCTTTCACCACCCAGCCGGTCTCTTCGTGGATCTCTCGTTCCACCGCCGACTCCGGGCTGTCATCAGTGGGCCCAACTCCGGCGGAGTTCCCGATCTCCAGGCGCCCGCCAGGCAATTCCCACTCCTCGCGCTCGTTCTTGAGCAACAGCACGCGATTCTGCGCGTCGAGGGCAACGCCCTTCACGGAGACAGGCCACAGGGGCGGTGTGTACGTCATCGCGGTCATCATCCTGAGGTGTGGTCCCGGCTCTCGGAACGTAGCACGGTGCGCACAACGTGCGCCTGAGCTAGGCGATTTGCCCGAGCGGACGATCAGTCGCTTTACCCGGGGCCCCGACGACTTCCGAGTAAGAGTCAAGACCGGTGAATCGTTGGACTCACCCGATTCGCGGTAGCCGTCCTTGACGCGACGAGTTCCTTGGGGCCGCCGGCACGCACGCCGATCAGGGTGCCCCTTCCATGTCCCCGCGGGTAAGTCCTTGATCGAGGGGCTGCGGGCAGTCGGCTTACGGACGCGTCGAGGCATCAAGCCAGTAGGTGGCAAGCATCTCGCCCGGCCAGGCTGGCTGGCGGATCGAGCCCCGGGGGCCCATCTGCTCGAAGTACGGCGCGATATCGAGGACGGGTGTTCCGTCAACGGCGTCCAGGTCGGTGACGACGAGGTCCCGGCCGTCCACCCTGAGCAGCCGCGGGTAGCTGATCGCCAGTTGGTTGGGACGCCGGTGGTTTCGGTGGACAAAAGTACCGGTCGCCGGCCAGATCGGGTTTCCCCGTGGACTGCGCGCGTGGAGCTGAACGTCCTCGGGTCGCGCCAGGTGGAAGCGCCAGGTCACCGTCAGGTGGGAGAACTCCTCGATCCCCTGCAGCGTTTCGAGCGGGAAGGCGGCGTTCAGTCGGATGACCGATTCGACCCCGCCCTGGTAGTCGTCCTGAACACGGCTATGGCCCCCGACGACCGTTGCAATCGACTCGACCTCATACGTTGCCATCGGCGCTCGTTCCTCTCCCACCAAGTCGATGTTCGGCAGCCGCCGTCCGCAGCTGCGCGGGCCTGCCCTGTGGTCAGCCTATGACGCGCAGCATTTCCCGCGCCCGACGGTCCAGCTCGGCGACGTGGCGGCCTCCCCGCCGCCTGACGGGCGAGAGGTCGCTCTGCATGCGGACAATGACCTCGCGGGCGCGGCCGGACTGGACGCCGGCCATGGCGTCGAGAGCTTGTCCCCAGGTGGCGCACGCCTCATCGAGGCGTCCCTGCTGGACCTGGACGGCGCCGAGGTAGCCAAGCGTCACGCTGTGGGTGCGCGCGTATTGCTGCCGGCGGCGGGTAGCGACGCTGCGCAGGAAATGGGTCTCCGCTTCGAGAGGACGGCCCAGGTCCCGGAGGGCACAGGCGGTCTCGTGGGCCAGGGAGGCTTCCTGGAAGAAGCCGACGCGGCCGGGGGCGTCCTCGTTGTCGGCGCGTGCGAGATCCCGCTCCGCTCGACTGATAGCCGCGATGGTGCCGGGGCGGTCGCCGTCGGCAGCCAGGGCTCGGGCGTGAACGATCGCGAGCAGGGCCTTTTCACGCGAACTGGCCTGACCGTAGTGGGTACGGGACATGGAGACGTCCGCCAGGTCCAGTGCCCTGCGTGGGTGCCCGAGGTCGACTGCTTGGTGGGCGAGAGCGCGCAGGATGTGGCCGCCCAGCGGTCCGTCTCCGGCCTCGGCCGCGATGCGTGCGGCAAGGGTGAGGTAGCGCTGGGCAGTGCGGTGCTCAGAGGCATCGAACGCCATCCAGCCGGCGAGGTAGGTCATCTCCGCCACGGCCGAGTACGTGTCCCGGCGGTGCTGTTCCGTGCGGAACCTGCTGCCCAGCAGCGGCACCGCTTCGTCGCGAAGATGGCCGGCCAGGGCCGAGCGCCCCGAGGCTCCACCGCGCTGTTGATCCCGCGCGGAGTAGAAGGCTGTCAGGTTGCGGACATCGTCGATGTCGGCCTGAGCCACCAGCCGGGAGGAGACTGCTGGGCGCGATGCCGCCTCGGCCGGGGCAGCTGCCCACCACGAAGCGGCGGGCAGAGCGAGACCGGCGGCCGAGTACGCGGCGGTCGCCAGCAGCTTGCGTCGATGCATGTCCAGGTCGTCGCTTCCCAGTTCGGCCAGCACGGTCAGAGGGTCGACGCTCCAGTCAGAACTGCTGTCGGTCGGGCCTGTCGGCCTGTCTTCCAGCCCGAGCTCGGCGAGGGTGAGGTGGCGGCCGAGCCTGCGGGACAGCGTCTCACGCAGGATATGAGGCGCCCGTCCGCTGGGCTTCGTGCCCTGGATCCACATGGCGATGTGCGAGCGGGAGATGGCCGCCAACTCGCGGGCGCCGCTCTCGGCGGCCACGCGAGCGACTGCGGCGGCTGCTTGGGGCTGAGACCAGCCCGCTTCGCGCAGGAGTGCGGCGAGGGCGACGTTGCGCTCACGGGCCATGGGCTGCCCCCCGATTCCGAAATGATCTTTGACGCCTTTGACGGCCTTGAGGGCCACGCAGGCATACCCCTCGACGGGGATTCGCGGTTCGCTCAACGTAGCGGCCGGATCACTCACCTTGCACGTCAGTCGACCGCGATGCACGGGGTTTATCACTCAACTTGGCCTGATCCACATAGGAGTTGTGTCATGCGTCTCTCGCTGGCCCCACACCGGGCGTCCTGCCAACGCAGTGGTCAGGACAGGAGAAGCCACATCCTCGGTGAGCCGGGTGTGTGGCGGGACGATGCGGTGGCCGCCATGGAGACAGTGACGCTCGTGCTGGGCGAGGACTCGCCGTTACCCGAGGCTGCCGCCGATGTGGAGGACCTCGCACTGCGACTGCGCGGGCACGTCAGCCAGCTCGGAGCCCTGACGTCCCCGGCGGAGCCGACCTTGCTCCGTGCGCGGCAGCTCTGCTCGGACGGCCTCCCGGAGGGTTATCTGCCCAGCAGGGTGTACCTGGTCAAACTCGCCGAAAGGACCCAGGAGCTCATCGGGCAGGTGCGGCGTGACGGCATCGGAGCGACGCGACCGGCGCGGAGACGGCCCTGGCGGAAGCCGCGGATGAAAGTGCTGCGCGGTGCGGTCTACGCAGTCACCCTGGCCTGCCTGGTGTGGGCCGCTTCGGCGCCTCGGACATGACCCTCACCGGAGCAGTCCTCATCGGCCTGATCCTCGTCCCGACGGCGTGGCTGGTTTGCCGAGGCGCTCGCGCGACTGCTCCTGGTCCAGCAGACAGGGACTCCATGCCACCCCCGGTCGAGCCTCCCCCACCCCGATGACCGCCGGCCGCTCACTCACTGCCTGTCCCCCGGCCGCTGCGGCGGCCCTGACGCCACCCCCAGACCAGCGGGGCCTACGGAGATCCACACACGATGAAACGCCTTGCACGTATCGAGCAGTACGGCCTGATCGGCGACATGCAGACCAGCGCTCACGTCTGCGACGACGGTTCGATCGACTGGCTGTGCTTGCCCCGCTTCGACTCGCCGGCCGTCTTCGCCGGCCTGCTCGGCACGCAGAGACACGGCACCTGGCGGATCGCTCCCGCCGCGCCTGCTGGCCGATCCGGCTCCGAAGCGGTGGCCGAGCGCCGGTATCGCGGTGACTCGCTCGTTCTCGAATCGTTGTGGCGCACCCCGGCCGGTTCGGTCCGGGTCCTGGACTTCATGCCGCCGCGTGATGGGGCACCGCAGGTGATTCGGATCGTCGAGGGCCTGGCGGGCGAGGTTCCCATGGTCTCGGCTATGCGTCCGCGGCCGGGATACGGCAGTGTCAGCCCGTGGATCCATGAGGTCGGTGGGCGGATGGTCGCGGAGGCCGGCGCGGACGCTCTGTGGTTGGACACCTGTGTCCCGCAGGTGGAGGAGGACGGCGTCGTCGTCAGTGCCTTTGCCGTCGCCGCCGGGCAGAGCGTGGCGTTCGTGCTCAGTTGGTGTCCGTCCCATGCGGCTGCGCCTGACGTTCCCGAACCGGAGGCTGCGCTGGCCGAGACGCTCACGTTCTGGCAGGACTGGACGCAGGAGTGCACCTACGACGGGCCCTACCGCGAGCCCGTGATCCGCTCCTCGATCGCGCTGAAGGCGATGACGTACGGGCCGAGCGGAGGGATCGTCGCGGCGCCGACCACGTCGCTGCCCGAGGAGATCGGCGGCAACCGGAACTGGGACTACCGCTTCACCTGGTTACGTGACGCCTCCACGACTTTGGCCGCGCTGCTGGGGACCGGGTACCGGCAGGAGGCGCAGGCATGGCGGCGGTGGCTCTTGCGTGCCGTGGCCGGTGACCCGGAGAACCTGCAGATCATGTACGGGATCACCGGGGAGCGCGATCTGCGTGAACGGGAGCTGCCCTGGCTGCCCGGGTACGAGGGCTCAGCCCCGGTACGGGTCGGAAACGGAGCGGCGGACCAGCTCCAGCTCGACGTGTACGGCGAAGTGATCGAGACCCTGTACCTCGCGCACGAGTGCGGTGTCGCCCACTGCGCCGACACCGCTGTGCTGCACCAGCGACTCATCGAGCACCTGGCGCTGCGCTGGCAGAGGCCCGACGAGGGGATCTGGGAGATCCGTGGGGCACGCCGGCACTTCGTCCACTCCAAGGTGATGGCCTGGGTGGCGGTCGACCGCACCATCCGCTTGGCCCAGGCCGGCGCCCTCGACATCGATGTGGCCCCTCTGATCGAGCTGCGGGCGACGATCCACCACGAGGTCTGCGCCAAGGGCTTCGACCCCGTGCGTAACACCTTCACCCAGTCCTACGGCTCGCAGGAACTCGATGCCGCCACGCTGCTGATTCCCCGCGTCGGCTTCCTGCCGCCCGACGACCCTCGCGTCGTCGGCACCGTGGACGCGGTGCGCCGTGAACTCTCCACGTCAGATGGGCTCGTGCGCCGGTACCCGACTATCGGCGAGCGCACCGGCGTTGACGGCCTGACCGGGGATGAGGGGACGTTCATCCTGTGCTCCTTTTGGCTGGTTGACGCCTTGGCCCTCACTGGTCGCCTCGACGAGGCCCACGCCCTGTTCGAACGACTTCTCGCGCTGCGCAACGACGTCGGGCTCCTGGCCGAGGAGTACGACCCCGTCCAGCAGCGTCAACTCGGGAACTTCCCGCAGGCGTTCAGCCACATGGGTCTGATCCAGAGCGCTCGGCTTCTTGACCTGCTGTCCACGCCTTGCGCCTCCCGCAGCAGCGCGGCGGGCTGTCCGGTTCCTCCCGCACGCACCCAGCCCTCGCTTCAGCCTTTCAGCAGCGCTGTCCACCTCGACCAGCAGGCCGCGGACAGCCCTTACGCCTATGCGAGTAGCTGATCCGCTCCATACGCGATGGAGCGATATGCGCCGCCCAGTTCCGGCATCGCGAAGACAGCAACAGATGTGTGAAGACCCAGGGTCGCAGCTCGTTCTAGCCGCCCCTCCCCCACTGACGAGGTTCCCCATGTCTGACAGTGCGTTCCCGCACCGACCGGTCCCGGCAGGCCACCGCAGACGGCGGCCTCCACGGACCGACGCGCTTACCCTGCATCATGTCCGCCGTGCCGTGGCCCTGCCCCTGCTGCTGCTTACCGCGCTGCTCGGAGCCGCCTTCACCGTCTGGTCGACGTCCGCGATAGAACCCGGCTGGCTCCTGGCCGGCCTCGTCTGCGGGCTGGCCGGCATCGCGCTGGTGGCGGACCGTGGAGCACGCACGGCCGCAGGAGGCGTGCAGGCAGTCGTGGAGGAAGCCCGGGCAGCGACGCTGACAGCGGTCGCGGGGGCAGCGGCGGCCGTCGAGAAGTCGGTGATGTGGTCGGCGGACGAGCTCTGCCGCGGGGGACGCCCACCGCTGCCGGACCTGCAGACGCCGCAGTCGGCGAGTCCGAACGCCGAGATCAACAAGGCGCTGAGCGCGTTGCAGGTGCAGGCCATCGCCTCGCTGATACGCGTGCACGACGAGTCCCAGTCCGTCGTCCTTCTGGAAGTCCTGCGCCGTCTGGCCCTGCGCGAACACGCCTTGGTCGGCAAGGCACTTCAGGCACTGAGCCAGCTAGAGATGCTGACCGACGACCCGGAGCTACTGGCCAAGATCTTCGAGATCGATCACCTCGTGACGCGGATGCGTCGCCAGGTCGAGAGCACGGCGGTGCTGGGCGGGCAGTCCCTGCGCAGCGTGCGCCGCCCTGTTCCCGTCGCGACAGCGCTGCGCGGCGCGGTCTCCGAGGTCGTGCAGTATCCGCGTGTGGCCGTCGCGGCCGGGTCGGTGGGCGCCGAGCTGGGTCTCCCCGGCCATGTGGGCCCGGACCTGACGCACCTGCTGGCCGAGCTGATCGAGAACGCCTGTGAGTGTTCCGATCCGGCGACGAAGGTGATGGTGCGGGCGCAGCGGGTGGCGAACGGGCTGGCCATCGAGGTCGAAGACCGGGCCATCCCCATGCATCAGCAGACACGCGCACAGATGAACCAGCTCCTCAAAGCCCCCGACGAGGTCGACGTCAGCGGCCAAGTCCGAGCCGGCCAACTCGGCTTGCTGGTCGCCGCGAAGATCGCCCAGTCGCACGGGCTGTCCGTACTCCTGCAGGAGAACGTGACAGGAGGCACCACCGCCCTCGTCGTCATTCCAGCACGGCTCCTGGTAGCGATTCCCTCGGTCGACGACGCGGGCGCCCTGCCCAAGGAAGCCCGCCCCTCCGCACGGCAACCGCAGCAGGTTGCCACGCCTCCAGCTACCCCGAGGACGGAGCAGGCGCGCCCCGGCACGGCAGGGACGCCGGGCGCCACAGAGGCAGGTCACTCCGCTGCGCCCGCTCTTCCCACGCGTCAACGTCAGGCCGGCTCGTTCCGTTCGCCACACGAGCGGGAGCAAGCCCCCGTGACCGGGGCGACGCCAGGGCTCGCAGCCGCCTTCCGCAATGGCTTCCAGGCCGGCGGAACCGCCGGATCATCTCCGTCCGCGGCAGAGCAGCCCAAGCCCTGACCCTTGCCCCTTCCCCCCCTTCTGGAGCGAGCTCTATGAGCACCCACCCTGAGATGAACAACGCGGCCAGTGCCACACCCGCAGCCGAGACAACAGCGAGCGGACAGCGGGAGAACATGGCGTGGCTGCTGCGGCAGTTCGCCTCCGAGACGCCGGGCGTTACGCACGCCGTGCTGCTGTCACGCGACGGGCTGCGGCTGCTGGACAGCGACGTTGACAAGGACTGGGCGGACGAACTGTCGGCCGCGCTCAGCGGAGTGGCCTCCCTCGCGGAACACGTCACCGGCCCCAGCCACAAACAGCGGCCGGCCAGGCAGGTCATCATCGAGCGAGACGACTGTCTGTTCTTCGTCCAAAGCGCCGGGCGCAGCGCCGCCTTCGACAACCACCCTGCCAACGAACGCGGCGTCGTGGACACCATTCTGGCTGTCATCGCCACCACGGACGCCGACGCGGGCGCCGTCGGGTACGAGACGGCCCGGCTGGTGGGCAAGTTCGCCCCCTACATGCTGATCCCCGTTCGCGTCGGCACGGGCGGAGAGGTCCGGTGAACACGCACGGCCGCGTGGCCGAGGAGTCGACGTTCGTTCGGACCTACACCCTGACGCGCGGGCGCACCAAGCCGCGGCACCTGCTCGCTCTCGACACCGTGCTGGACGCCGGCCCGGGGCGACCCGGCCCGGGCCAGGCCGAGGAGTGCAAGGAGATCCTCGCCCTGTGCCGAGAGCACCGGCGTTCGGTGACCGAACTGGCGGGCCGACTCGGCCGCCCCGTCACCGCGGTGAAGATCCTCGTCTCGGACCTCCTGGACGCTGATGCCCTGGTCGTCCCCGTCACCTCCCCCCATGCCGCATCCGACCCGGACGCGGATGACGGCCCCACCCCACAACTGCTGGCGGCCCTCTCAGCGGGCCTGAAGAGGAAGTGGCCCGATGCCATCGCCTACCCCCAGGCAGGATGACCCAGCCATGGTGCTACGGACTCCGCCGCACCCGCACGCCGGTGCACCGACCATGCTGAAGATCGTGATCGCCGGGGGCTTCGGCGCGGGCAAGACGACCGCCGTGGGCGCCGTCAGCGAGATCACGCCGCTCAGCACGGAGGAGTACCTGACCGAGGCGAGCGCGGACGTGGACAGCCTGGCGGGCATCGAAGCCAAGCAGACCACCACGGTCGCCTTCGACTTCGGCCGCCTTAGCCTGCCCGACGCACCCGTGCCCCTGGAGCTGTACCTGTTCGGCACGCCCGGCCAGGACCGGTTCGTCGACCTCTGGTACGACCTCTCCCGCGCAGCCGTCGGCGCGGTCGTCCTGGTCGACACCCGCCGCCTGGAAGGCAGCTTCACCCCCGTCAGCTTCTTCGAACACATCGGCCTGCCCTTCGTCGTCGCCATCAACCAGTTCGACGGAGCACACCGCTACCACCCCGAGCAGGTCCGCACCGCCCTCGAACTGTCCGCTTCCGTACCGGTGGTCACCTGTGACGCCCGCGACCCGAACCACGTCGCAGGTGTCCTGCTGACCCTCGTCGACCACGCCGTGCAGAACACATCCGCGAGCCGCGTTCGCCACGTGAGCCCTACCACCCTCCAGGACGCCTGATGTCACAGCACTCCAGCGACCCCTACCTCGCACCGTGGACCACCCCGCCCGCACTGTCCTTGCCGCGCCGCAACCTGCGGGACGCCGCCCGCGGGCCGTCCGACCCGGGCAGCGCCGCCGGCACCGGACTGCCGGCCCAGGAGGCGACCGAGCTGGCGCAGCGGTATGAGCTGTTGGAACGCCTGGGGGTTTCCACCGTGGCGAGTGAGGACTTCGACGAGCTGGCTCGCGATATGGCCACGCAGGCCGGATTCCTGTACGGGTTCGTCAATCTCTTCCTTGAGGAGCAGACCTTCGTCGGGCTGCACCAGCCGCCCGCGGACAGCGGGTACGTCATCGTCGGCCGCACCATGAGCCGCAACCACGGCTGGTGCCCCGAGGTCATGGCCCGCAAGAAGGCCCTCCCGCTGCACGACGTGCACGCCAGCCCTCGCTTCAGCGGCAACCCTGTGGTCGACGCGGTCGGAATCCGCTCCTACTTCGGAGCACCGCTCATCCACGGCAGCGGCACCGTGCTGGGCACGGTGTGCGTCATCGACCCCGAGAAGCGGCCCCTGAGCGAGGCCCGACGGCTGAGAGACATCGTCATCAACGCCGGCGCCCAGGTGATGGACCACATCGCCCACGCGCCCGTCCGCTAGGCCGTTCCGCCACCCCCACCCGGGAGCCGCAGGCGATCCCCGGCAGCTCCACTGTGCGACCTTCACCCAGGGAGAGGGAGACGACCATGCCCGCCACACCCACCACGCCACCACCGGCGCTGCGTCCCTACCTCACCGCCCGCCACGAGCTGCTGTGGGACGAGGCGGACGCCTTCGCGGAAGAGCACATCGCGCCGCGCGCCGCACGTATGGAGGCCGCTCCGGGCAGGGTGGAGCGCAAGGTCGCCGACCTGATGGCCGCACGGGGCTGGTTCGCCGTCACCGTCCCGGCCGCCTTCGGCGGTCTTGGCGCCGGCCATGTGGCCAAGACGGTCTTGGTCCACCGCGTCGCCTGCCTGTCGGCGGCTGCCGCGGCCATCCTGCAGGCCACCCTCATCCCCGTCGGCGGGTTGTTGCACTTCGCCACTTATGAGCAGAAGGGCCGCTGGCTGCCGCGGGTGGCGGACGGTTCACTTCTTTTGTCGATCGCCGTGACCGAACCGCGGGCCGGCGGACACATCGGCGGCATCGAAACCACCGCCGAACGCGCCGGCAATCAATGGGTGATCACCGGCAGTAAGGTCCACATCGGCAACAGCCATCTCGCGGGAGCCCACCTCGTCGTCGCCCGAACCGCCGAGGCGGGCGTACGTACTTCCCAGGCGCTGACCGCGTTCATGGTCGAATCCGACCGACCCGGGCTATCGGTCTCCGACCACCGTCCCGGCCTCGGCCTGCACGGCTTCTCCGCCGGCCGCCTCGACCTCGACCACGTCCGCGTCCCCGAGGACAACGTGGTCGGAGAGATCGGCCAGGGGCTGAGCGTGGCCCAGAGCAGCAGCATCCTGTACGGCCGTCCCAACCTGGCCGCGGTCAGTCTCGGGATCCACGAGGCGGTCGTGGCCACCACGACTGCCCGCCTCAAGGCGCGCGCCCGCTACCGGGGCGCCCTGTCCGATCTGCCGGTCCTGCGGGACCGCATCGGTGACATGGAGGCTCGCCTGCGCGCCGGACGAATCCTGGCCTACCAGTCCGTGCACCTCCTCGACCAGGGCCTGCCCTGCGACGCCGACCTGATCAACGCCAAGTATCTCGGCCACCAGTGGGCCATGCAGTCCGCCCAGGACGCCATGGAACTGCACGGCGCCCACGCCCTCGACCGCGACTACGTCCTCCAGCGCCTGTGGCGCGACATCCAGCACACCTATCCACCGGCCGGAACCGGCGAAGTCCAGCGCATACGCCTGGCCGACGCCGCCTTCGACGAGGACCACATCCAGTGGTCCGAACGCCTCGCCGCCGAAGCGGCCTGGGCACGACCCGACCCCACCGCCGCATGAGCCCCCGTGCGCGGCATCCCGTGAATCCAGACCGCCGCGCACGGGCCCATGTCGCCGGCCCCCGTCCCCCGCGGGGGCCGGCGGCACCCCTTCCGGTGACCGTCCACTCAGCCGAGAAAGAGACACCCGTGACCCCGCCCGTGACGACCAGCGCACCGATCACACCCCTGACGCCGACCCTGCAGCGCGTCGCCCAGCACCTCGCTGACGACCTCACCCCCCGAGAAATCGCCACGAGGACCGGGCTGTCGGCCGTTACCGTCCGCCAGTACGTCGGCGACATCCGGGAGAGCCTCCACTGCCCGCCCCGCTGCAAGCCCCCGGTGATCGTGCACCGCCTGTTCGCTGCCCAGCAGGTCGCCCCACCCACAACGGACAGGCCAACGCCCAAGCTCAGCCCGGAGCAGCAACTGCTGCTGCAGGCCGTCGCTGAGCACAGCAATCCCCACGACATCGCAGTCGCCGCCAAGATCGCCCCCGCCGATGTCCGAGCGGCACACGACGAACTGCTCGACAAGACCGGGGCGGCCAACACCACCCAGCTCGTCGTCCTTGCCCACTCGTGGGGCCTACTGGGCACCAGGCCAGCCGCCACGACGGAGAGCGGAGCGAGCCAGTGAACGCGTCACCCGCTTCTGTGGCCACCAAGCCATTCCCCGCCTCCCCGCACCGGCGCGCGACAGCGTTACCGGCCGTGTACGAGATGCGGACACTGTGCACCGACGCCGAACGAGACGAGGCCGCCGCACTCGTCCAGGACCGGCAACGCTGGCTCACCATGCGCGGCATGCCTGTACCCGCCCGAGCCGACATCCCGGCTCTGTTCCGCGACCCGCAGGCCAAGCCGGCCGGACTATTCGAGGACGGGCTGCTGCTGGCCTGCATGATCCCGCAGCCCTCGCCCCACCTCCGATGGGGCGAGGGCCCGTGCCTCTTCCTGGGCTGCGTCCACACCCTGCCCGCCCGCTCCGACGACACCGTCCGGCTGATCACTCTGTGGGTCTCCGACTTCGCCGCCCGGCTCGGCGTACCGCTCGTGCGGGCCGAGGTCTTGGCCCGCCATCCTCTCGACGTTGATCCGATCGCCACATTCCTTCATCGGCTCACCGACATGGGCTGGGACCTGCGAGGATCCGGCACCGGGCAGCACGATGAGCGAGTCGCTCGCCTCGAACTCACCGCAGAGCGCCGGCCTGGGCTGAGCGCGCTCATCGGCTGCCGGGTCCACGAGCCGCGTTCCGCCGCAGACCAGCGGGGCATCGCGTGAGGACCGCCGAACCGCTACGGCCGGACCTCGCCCGCGAACTCCTCGTCCGAGCCGCACAGTCGGCAGCGCGCCGGGCCAAGCGCGTGCGCAACCACCTCGACGCCGTCCAACTCGGCCAGGACCGTCACGCCGACCACGCCGACACCAAAGTGCTGCGCCGCATCCTGGCCGAACACGACTGGCCCGGCCACCGCCTCGTCGGCCCCGAGGCGGCACGTGCCGCCTGGAGCATCGCTCTTCACGCCGACGGCGAGCCCGACTTCCAACGGGCGGCCACCACCCTTCTGAAGCGCGCAGTCCAGGACGACGACGCGCGCATCCAGCACTGGGCCCACCTTCACGACCGTGCCCTGGTCAACAGCGGGCGACCACAAGAGTTCGGGACCCAACTGGTCCTCAACGCAGCAGGGGTTGAGCTGTGCCCGCTGCGCGCACCGGAGTCCCTGGACCAGCTAAGGGCCGCCGTCGGGCTGCCGCCGATCGCCGTCGCCCTGGAGAAGGTGCGGCGTCGGTACGCCCCGGATCGCCATGCCGGCGACTCCCCGACCGTCGTGCTCGCGGGGGCCGCATGACGCAGCGGGCCCCACAGGCTCCACAGACCCAACGCTCTTCCGCAGACCCCCTTACCTGAAAGGACCGTTGAAGTATGAAGCTCACTACCGCCGTCCTCGCTGCCGGCGCCGCCGTCTCCCTCACCACCGCCGTGGTCGGAGCCGCCCGGCTCAGGCAGGACGCGCGGCACCAGGCCGAGCGAAACGAAGTGGCCGTCGCGCGGAACCAGCTCGACTGGCTGACGCAGATGTCCACCAACCCCGACCTCGCCAAGCTCTGGACGCCCGAGGACATCGACGTCGAGGAATACATGCAGTTGCTCCATGCCAACCAGCAGATCTGCACCCTCAGCCTGCGTGACCGGCTGGGCTTCGTTCGCCACGGACAACTGCCCTTCTACGCCTCGATGCTCATGAACAGCGACGTCTGCAGGCGGTACTGGGCCCGTTTCGGAGACCTCCGCGCCCAGGAGGCCGAGGGCGACGAGCGCGCCGAGCACTTCACCGAGGTCCTGGACAGGGCTGCGAAGACCCACTCGCGGGCGCAGCCCGCAGCAGCCTGACGACACGGCTCACACCGACTCCCAGACGCCCTGGAGCAGGCGACATCGTCGCCCCGCCACCGTCTGGCACCAAGTTCCGGGTCCCGACCGGGCCCGGGATCCCGCACCACCCATCGCCACTAGGAGGCAAGCATGACCGCCGTGCAGACGGAGAGGCCGACCGCCCCCGCGCAGCCGGACCTCGCAACCACCGACGAGACCGACCCCTTCGGGCTCGACATCGCCTTCATCGAGGGCACGCCGGCGACCGAGACGGTCCTGATGTGCAGCACGGGCGACACCTGCGGCAGCTCCTGCCCCAGCGCCTGCACCACCTCGTAAGCCGGTCCGATCCGGCAGCGCGGGCCGGGCGGGGCTTCCCGTCCGGCCCGCACCCCGCCCCGTCACGAAGGAAGAAGGGAGAGCGGTGATGACACGGGTACGTCCCAGCCTGTACCAGACCGCGGGGCAGGCGATGCTGCGCGCCGCGGTGCACCTCACCGAGCCCGCCATGCCACCCTGGCCGGCATCCACGGCACCGGTGGAACCGTGGCGCGCGTGGCTGAGCAGCGTCTGGTCCGACGATGCCTTTCGGCAGACGGTGACCGACGCCAGCCCCGTCCTCGCCGGACAGGTGCAGGCCATCATCGACGGCCGCACGCCGAAGCCGCGCCGGGTTCGCCGTGCTGCTCTGGCCACGGCCCGCTACGCGATCCGGTACGCACACCGCTCCACCCCCTACGGCCTGTTCGCCGGCGTCGCCCTGCTCGGCTTCGACCAGTCGACATCCGTGCGCTTCGGAGAAGACCACCAGGCCGTCGTGCGCCCCGATCCGGCCGGTCTCGACGAGATGCTCAACGCCTGGGAGAGCGACAGCACTCGCATGGCCGACACGGCGGTCTGCGTCAACACGCTGGCCCGGCAGCGTAACGAGCACATCCACGTGCCGTCCGAGGGCGACGCCGAGTTCCGCCTCGCCCTGAACCCTGCGCTGCGCCTCGTACTCAACCTGGCCCGCTCCCCGATCGAATATCGCCAGCTGGCCGACAAACTCGCCGCGGAGTACCCGGCTGTGAGCGACGCAGCGCGCCACCGGCTCATGGGCGAACTGCTGCGGGTACGGCTGCTGCGCTCCTCGCTGCGCGCACCAGCCACCGCCGTCGACCCCTCAGACGCCCTACCGCACGCGGTCCGCGCCCAGGCAGACCGGCTGCGGCCAGCATGCGACCTGCGGCTGGATGCCGACGTGCGGCTGCCCGAACAAGTGCTGACCGAGGCAGGGACGACAGCGACCGTGCTGGCCCGCCTGGCCACTCATCCCAACGGGACACCGACCTGGCGTCGGTGGATCGAGCAATTCACCGAGCGCTACGGCGAGAACGTCCCCGTTCCGGTGGAGGTGGCCACGGACTCCGACCGGGGCGTGGGCTTTCCGGAAGGGTTCGTCACCGTGAGCGAACCGCCCCGGCCGATGTCCCGGCGCGACCGCCTGCTGCTGGAGCTGGCCGGCACCGCCGCCGCCGAGGGCAGGCGCACGGTGGCCCTGACGGGCGCGATGATCGAGGAGCTGGAAGCGGCAGCCGGCGAGAAGCCACACCTTCCGGCGCCCCATCTCGAACTGGCCGCTCAAGTGCACGCCTCCTCCGTCCAGGCCCTCAACCGGGGGGACTTCCGGCTGCGGGTCCTGACCGTCTCCCGCTCGGCCGGTTCGATGACCGGACGGTTCTGGCACCTCTTCCCCGGCACCGAGGCAACGTACGCACACCTGCCCACCATCGATGCGGAGGCGGAGCTGGCACAGCTGTCCTTCCACGCAGGACGTGTGCCGGCCGACCTGCTCACCCGCGCGCCCCAGGCCCTGCCCCGCGTCGTCAGCGTCGGCGAATTCCGCCGCCCCGCCCCGCACGTCCTCTTCCCCCGCGACCTGTCGGTCACCGTCGCCGACGGCCGCCCCCAGCTGGTGGAGTCCGCGACGGGCAAGCCGCTGGAGCTGCTGGCCCCCACCGCCATCAACTTCCTGTGGAACAACTACACCCCGCCGATGGCCCGCTTCCTCGGCGAGATCAGCCGGGCCGCATCCCCGCAGGTGACCTGGTTCGACTGGGGCGCCGCCTGGACCCTGCCCTTCACCCCGGCCCTCACCTACCGACGCACCATTCTCACCGCCGCCCGGTGGAAAATCCGCAGCCGCACGCTGCCCGCCCGCACCGCACCACTCCAGCAGTGGGCAGACCAACTCCACGCCTGGCGTGCCCGGTTCCGGGTGCCGGAGCGGGTCCTGCTCGCTGAGGACGACCAGCAGTTGCCCCTCGACCTCTGCCGCGACGTCGACCTGGACCTCCTGCGCGCGCACCTGGACGCCAGCCCCTTCGGCATCGCCACCCTGCACGACGCGCCCCCGCTGGACGCCGACGGGTGGATCGGCGGCCGGGCTCACAGCATCGTCGTCCCCCTGGCCAGGCGCTCATGACCGCGACGATCGTGCCCCGTACGCAGGACCTGTCCGAAGGCGCCCTGGGGATGGCCCTGCTCGACATCGAGCGCCGTGACCTGGCCACCGCCCGCCGCCACCTCGCTCAGGCCACCGTCCGAGGGGTGAGCACCGGCAGCAATGCCAGCCTCTTCCACGGCGCACCCGCCCTGGAGTTCGTCCTCGCCCGCGCCCACGGGGCCGGCGACGACGTCCGCGCGGCCGTCGACCGCGTCGTGGACGCCCGGCTCGCCGCCGCCCACCGCCGTCAGGCGGCCGGCGCGCTACCCCACCTCGCCGAATGGGACCTCATCCGCGGCCTGACCGGAATCGCCGCACTGCTGCTGTCCCGCCGCCCGATCACGCCCCGGCTGCCCGACGTGCTCGCCTGCCTCGTCGCGCTCGCCCACCCCGCCCGCAGTGAAGGCCGGATCCTGCCCGGGTGGTGGTCGCCGGTCGGCCCCGACGGGAAGACGATGGCCGGCGGCCACGGCAACAACGGCATGGCCCACGGCATCGCGGGGCCACTGGCCGTGCTCTCCCTCGCCCTGCGCGCCGGAGTCAGCGTCCCCGGGCAGGAGGAGGCCGTCGGCACATTCGCCACCTGGCTCGACCGGCACGGCGCCCACTACTGGTCCACCGCAGCACACCTGGACGCCGACCAGCCGCCCGCAGCGGAACCGGCCCGCCAGTCCTGGTGCTACGGCCAGCCCGGCATCGCCCGCGCCCAGCAGCTCGCCGCGCTCGCCCTCGGCGACACCGCCCGGCGCCAAGCGGCCGAGGACATCGTCGAGACCATCCTGACCGACCCGCTGCGGCTCGCCCGGATCACCGACTCGACCCTCTGCCACGGCTGGGCCGGCCTGCTGACCCTCACCCGCGCGGTCGCCGCCGACAGCGCCGCACCCGCACGCTTCACCCCGATCGTCCAGGACCTGCACCGACGGCTGGCCGCCGACTGGGAGCGCCTGCCCAAACCCGGATTCATGGAAGGCCGCGCCGGAGCCCAACTCGCCCTGAACGCCACCGACACCACCGGCTGGACCCGCGTCCTCCTGCTCACCTGATCCTCTCCCCGCCGCCTCGCAAGGAGTTTTCTGCCCATGACCTTCGACGACGAGAACCTGCCGATCCCCCCGGACACGTCCTGGTGGCACGCCTCCGTGGCCTTCCCCAACCAGCATGCGGACGCCGCCCGGGCCCTGGCGACCGCGCTGTCCGGGCGCCGCTTCCACTTCCTGCGCAAGGACGCCGGCGTGCGTCTGCGCACCGAACAGCCCGCCACCGGCCTGCTGGACCAGCTCGTCGCCGCCCGCGTGATCACCGGCTGGACGGGCGGGATCTACGAGCCGGAGATCCATGCCTTCGGCGGCCCCGAGGGCATGGAGGTCGCGCACGACGTGTTCTGCGCCGACAGCCCGGCCGCGCTCGCCGGCACCCCCGGCGCCCGTGAGCGCAGCGTGATGCTGCTGTCCGCCATGATCCGCGAGGCGGGACTGGACCCGTTCGAAGCCGGAGATGCATGGGCCCGGTGGGCTGCCCTGCGGCCCCCCATCACCCCGCCCCAGGGGCCCGCGCTGGAGAGAGCCGTCTCCGCGATGCGGCGGCTGATGAACGCGGACGCTTCCCTGCGCCCAGACGCGGAAGCGGGCTGGGTCGAGCGCGTCGCCGCGTTTGAGGATGCCGGCCGCCGCCTGCGCCGGCTCGCCGCTGACGGCCGACTGATACGCGGAATCCGGGGCGTCATCGCCCATCACGCGATCTTCGCGTTCAACCGCGCAGGCGTGCCTGCCGAAGCGCAGGCCGCCACCGCGTGGCTCGGCCGTCACGTCGCCTTCTCCACCGGAGAAGGAGCTGACGTGTCCACCCGCAAGTCCGCCCCGGCGGACCCTAGCCTCCCTCGAATGGAGCCCACCATGACACCCGTCACCGACCCCAACCAGCTGCGCGAATCCCTGGCCCAGCGGCTCGTCGACAGCGGCCACCTGCGCAGCAAGGCGGCCATCGACGCCTTCCGCACCACCGACCGGCACGCCTTCCTGCCCGGCGTCGACCTGGAGAGCGCGTACAAAGAGGACGCGGTCCCGATCAAGCACGACGAGCACGGGGAGATGATCTCCTGCATCTCCGCGCCGTCCATCGTCGCCACCCAGCTCGAACAGCTCGGCACCCAGCCCGGCCACAAGGTCCTGGAAGCCGGAGCCGCCACCGGCTACAACGCCGCCCTCCTCGGCAAAATCGTCTCCCCCGGCGGGCAGGTGTGGACCCTCGACGTCGACCAGGACCTCGTCGCCGGCGCGAGCCAGCACCTCGCCGAGGCAGGCGTCGACAACGCCACCGCGGTGATGGCCGACGGCGCGGCCGGGCTGCCCGAGCACGCCCCCTACGACCGGATCATCTTCACCGTCGGCGCCGGCGACGTCCCCGTGAAGATCCTCGACCAGCTCGCCCCCGGCGGGCGCCTGGTCCTGCCGATGCGCATCCGCGGCAGCATCTCCCGCTCCTTCGCCTTCGAACGCGACGGCGACACGTGGAAGACCGTCTCCTGCGAGATGGCCACCTTCATCCCCCTGCGCAAGGGCGTCTGCGACGACGTGTACACCCTCGTGCCGATGGCCGGCGAGGGCAACGTGCGCCTGGAGACGTTCAGCGAGCAGGACGTCGACCGCGACGCGCTCCGCTGCGTCCTCGACCAGCAGCAGACCAAGCTCTACACCGGGGTGAAGTTCCGGCAGGGATCGGCGTGGGAGTGGCTGTACCTGTACCTGGCGTGCGTGCTGCCCAACGGCCTCTCCCGCCTGCCGGGCCAGCGCCCCGGATTCACCCCGCACTTCGGGTGGGGCTCCATGGCAGCCCTCGACGCCGGGTCGCTCGCGTACCTGACCATCCGCGAGGGCGAGGACGAGAAGGGCCGGTACTGGGAGGTCGGCGTGATCGGCCACGGCGAGGGCGGCGCCGACCTCGCCGAGCGCGTCGTGAGCGAGATCCGCGCCTGGGACGCGACCGGCGGCAACGACGCCCCCGAGCCGGGCTTCCGGATGGCCGTCGCGGACTCGCGTGACCGGCTGACGGCGGACGACGCCCGCTTCGTCGTCGACAAGCCCTACAGCCGACTGGTTGTCGACTGGGCGCGCAAGGGCTGAGCCGATGATTCCCGCGATAGCCAGCCGCATCCCCCTGGTCCGCCGCACCAAGGCGCCCGCGCTCCCCTTGGAGGAGCGCATCAACCACCTCACCGGGCTGACCGTCGCGCCCGCAGGTGCGAGCCACCATGACCTGGTGGCCCGCGCCTGCGGGGTCCTCAACTACGCCGCGCTCATCGCCTCCGACGTCGGCCTGCCCGGCCTGGCCGAGGATCTGTGCTGGCGCCAGCACCAGGTCTTCACCGACGCCGGACGCCTCAGCGGACGGGTCGCCGTCATGTCGCTGATGCCGCTCGTCAACCTCTCCCGGTTGCAGACTCGCGCCGGCCACGGCGAACTCGCCTACGGCTTGTTGTACTGCCTCAACGACGCTGCCCGACATCGGAACAAGGCTGACATCGACGGCCGCACCGTCGACCTGTCTGCTCTGACCGGCACGGACGAGGACCACCGCACGGTGTGCCAGGAGCTGTACGTCACCCTGCTCGTGGACGGCGCCCGCGCCCTCGCCCAGATCGGGCGGTGGACCGACGCGGCCGACGCCATGGCCCGGCATCGCGGCATTGGCAACCGGCTCCTCGACGGTCGCCAGATCAAGATCATGGCCCTGATGGAGCAGGGCCTGGACCAGCAGGCCCGCGACCTGATCGACACCACCCAGCCCACGGAGCCTTGGGAGAGAGCCATCGCCCTCCTCCTGCACGCCCACTGTCGGCCCGAAGACACCCCCGTCCCTGAACCCGACCTCGACCGCACCGTTGATGCAGCCGTCCAGCTCCTCGACCATCCCGATCCGCCGACCGCTGCCTTCCAGACCCGGACGGGCCTGTCAGCCCTGGAATTGGACCGCACCGGACGCCATGTCGCCCGCGTACTCGACTCCCTCGTCAGCGTTGCCCGACTCGACGCCTACGCCGCACGAGACGCACTGCACCACCCCGTCGCCGCGGCCGCCCTGGACGACCGGGCGACAGACGCGCTGAACGCGGTGATCGCCGCGGCCGGACTGGGATCCGGCGTCCTGTCCGCCCACCACCATGAGGCTCTGACGGGCGCGGTCGGCCACGCCGAGACAGAGCTGGAAAGGCTGCTGCAGGCCGAACCAGATCCCGGTTAAGAGAGGGCGACCGGGATGGGCCCGCCGTGCTGCCCACGCTGTTTGGCGGTGTCGGCGTTTCGGCCATTTCCTGCCCGCGGCCGCTCCAAGCCAGACCAGGGATCCCGCGCCCGCGGGGTTCCCTGACGCAGGAAATAGCAGGCTCCTCAGCACGACCGAATGACGTGTGTTCGATATCGCAGCCGTGTCGTTAGACCTCACGACTCTGCCGCAGCGACCGTCCTAGGGGGAACGATGACCTCGGCCATTACGCAGGACCAGCCGCCGCAACCGCCAAAGGGGGCCGCGCCGGACGACGAACCGCAGGAGGCCGGTGTTCGAGAGGAGGAATACCTCTACCGCGACGAGTCGAGGCTCCAGGCCGGCTCCCTGCTGACCTCCCGCACCATGGCGCGGCGCCTGCCCTCGCTCGTGCGGCGCTCGGTGCAGATGGCATGGCGCGTGGACCGCGGCGCGACCATCGGCCTGCTGGTGTGCCAGATCGGGACCGGCGTCCTCGCGGCCCTCGGCCTCCTGGCCGTCACGGGCACGATCACCGCGCTGATCTCCTCGGGCGACATCACCGAGCGGCTGTGGGACGCCGCCCCGCAGCTGGCAGTGATCGCCACCGCCACCGGACTGCGCGCGCTGCTGGGCATCGCCGTCGTCTGGCTGACCGGCCGTCTGCGCCCGGTGCTCGGCCGGGCAGCGGAGCTGACGATGATCGAGGCCGCGCTCGGCGCGGAACTGGCCGCCAACAACAAGCCCGGCTACAACGACGCCTACGACATCGCCGACCGCGGCGCCCAGGTCACCCCCGACCTCGTCGAAGAAGCGCAGGACGTCCTCGCGGCGACCGCCACACTCGCGGCCGGCGCCACCATCCTGACCGTCCTGCACCCCCTGCTCCTGCCTCTGCTCTTCCTCGCCTGCCTGCCGCAGGCCGCCGCCTACGTCCGTTCCGCACGCGTGATCTACCTCGCCGGGCTGGAGACCTCCGGGCGGCGCAGGATGCTGGGCAAGCTGCGCTGGCACATGGCCTATCAGGAGTCCAGTGAGGAGATGCGCGCCTGCCTGGCCGGCCCCTTCCTGATCGGCCGGTACCGGCGGCTGGCCGCCTCGGTCAACGCGGCCGAACGCAAGGCCGCGAACACCGGTGCCTGGATGGGGCTGGCAGGAGCAGCAGCCGGCGGGATCGCCTCGACCGCGGTGTGGGCGGCCCTGCTGTGGCTCCTGGCCTCCGGGCGGTTGAGCCTGGCGGCCGGCGGCGGCGCCGTCTTCGCCCTCCAGACCGCCACCGGCTCGGTGCGCGGCATCATCAACGGTGGGGCACGCCTGGTGCGCACCGGCTGGTACGTGCAGGACTGGCAGAACTTCCTCGACAACGCCCACGGCCAGGCCATGACCGATTCCCGCGGCACCTCGCCCGTGACCGCGGCCCCGGAGCGTTTCGAGGTCCGCGACGTCACCTACCGCTACGACGGCGCCCCGAAGGACAGCCTGAGCAACGTCTCCCTGCACGTGCGGCGCGGGGAGATCGTGGCGCTGGTCGGGGAGAACGGCTCCGGCAAGACGACCCTCTCGCGCCTGCTGTGCGGGCTGCTGCTGCCCACCGAGGGCGACGTGGCCTGGGACCACGCCTCCACCGCGGACCTGAACCCGTGGGGGTCGTGGGAGCACGTCGCGCTGGTGCCGCAGAAGTTCACGTACCTGCCGCTGACGATGCGCGACAACATCACGTTCGGGCAGGGCGACACCAGCGACGCGGCCCTGCTCGCCGCATGCGAGGCGTCCGGCGCCGCGGAGATGCTGCCGGGCCTGCGCTCCGGCCTGAACACCCTGTTGACCAGCGAGTGGTTCGGCGGACAGCAGCTCTCCGGCGGGCAGTGGCAGCGCCTGGTCCTCACCCGCGCGTTCCACCGGCAGGCGGCGCTGCTGGTGATGGATGAACCCACGGCCGCCCTCGACGCCCGCGCGGAGCACCGGATCTTCGCCGGCCTGCGCGAACTGGCCAAGGACCGCGCCATCCTGCTGATCACGCACCGGCTCACCAACGTGGCCGTCGCCGACCGGATCGTGGTCCTGGACGAAGGGCGGATCGTCCAGGAGGGCACCTACGCCCAGCTCACCCAGGAGTCAGGTCTCTTCCGGACCCTGTGGGAGCTGCAGCGCCGGATGAGCGGCGACACCCCCTGATCACCCCTCGCCGTTCCGCGCTGCCCACTCCCCCGTCCACCGTCTCGGAAGGCAGAGATACGTGACCTCTCCCGTCTCCCCTTCGGATCACGTCTCACCGCGTGCCGATTTGCCCGCAGCGCAGTACGCCGCATCCCGGCATGCGGCGTGGCTCGGCGCCGCCGCGATCATCACCGACGAGGTCGGCCGGGTCCTGCTGGTGCACCCCACCTACCGCGAGGACGACTCGTGGCTGCTGCCCGGAGGCGTCGTCGAAGCCGGCGAACACCCGCACGTCACCTGCAGGCGCGAGATCACCGAGGAACTGGGCCTGGATCTACCCCTGTCGGCCGTGCTCGCCGTCCACTCCTTCTCCCCGCACCACCCCGACCTCCAGCCCGCCACGGCATGCCCCGGCGAGATCCGGTTCGTCTTCGACGGGGGA
This sequence comes from Streptomyces sp. NPDC006235, assembly GCF_040613735.1. Classification (NCBI taxonomy): domain Bacteria; kingdom Bacillati; phylum Actinomycetota; class Actinomycetes; order Kitasatosporales; family Streptomycetaceae; genus Streptomyces; species Streptomyces sp. NPDC006235. Next base: position 88,155 of record NZ_JBEXSR010000031.1, on the reverse strand, counting down.
ACCCTCCGCCCCGACCAGGTGGAGGCGATCCGCCTGCCGCGCGAGGAGCTGTCCGAGTACGCCTTCCTGGAGACCCGGGACGCGGTGCAGCGGCTGCGGCCCGTGGACGGGCAGATCATGCTCGCCGCCTACCGTGCCCGGCTCGGGAACACCGCCACCGCTCACCTCGCCGATGGCCGGCACATCCTCGACGTCCCGGCGCTGGACCGCCATGACGTCCACGTCCGGTACCGGCCTCTGTGGGACAGCCCTCTCAACCGCGGCCCCGTCCCCGGGCCGCTGCCCGTGCAGCAAGCCTGGGCGTGGTGCTTCATCCCCGACGGCCGGGTCATCCTGGTGGCCGACCCCGGCCCGCGGGGCGCGCTACCGATGCTGCCCGGCGGCACCGTGGAGAAGACCGACGCGACGCCCGAGGACACCCTGCACCGCGAAGCCGCCGAGGAAGCCCAGCTCACTCTGACCGATCCGGTGCGACTGGGCTGGGTGCTGGACGAGACCGGCGAGGTCTACGGCGGCGTGGGGCCCAACGCCCGGCTCCGCCTGGCCGCCCGGGTCACCGCCATCGGGCCGACGGCCGTCGACCCCGCCACCGGCCACCCCTTAGCCCGCCTGCTCGCCACCCCCGCCCAGGCAGCCGCCCTGCTGGGCTGGGGCCCGCCCGGCGCGCGGCAATCCCAGCTCTCGGCGGAGACGGCACGCGAGCGGTGGGGCCTGCCCACCGCTCGCTCCGCCCCCATCGAGGAGACCCCTGCGGAGGGGATGCGGCTGAGCTGACCCGAACACGCACCCCACCTCGACTCCTCCCGCTCTACGGCCCTCTGAGGTAGCCCCATGCCGTTGTCGCACGACCACATCCGCACCACCGTCGAGACCTACCTCGCTCGCCACCCTCACGAGCGCGAGCAGCTCGGCGGCCTCCTGGACGCCCTCGAACGTCCCACTAACATCGCCAGCCGCTCCACCTTCACCGGACACGTCACCTGCGGCGCGATCGTCGTCGACCCGCTCGGCCGCGTCCTGCACGTGCTGCACCTGGCGAGCGGGAAGGTCCTCGCCCCCGGCGGACACCCCGAGCCCGCCGACGAGTCCCTGGCAGCAGCGGCGCTGCGGGAGCTGCACGAGGAGACCGGGATCCCGCCCCAGGCCGTGGCGCCGTGGCCCGGCTATGAGGCAGTGCCGTTCGACATCGACATCCACGACATCGACGCCCACCCGGGCAAAGGCGAACCCGGCCACCAGCACTTCGACCTCCGGTTCCTCTTCCGCCTGCACACCGCGGCCGAGGCGCCGGTGGTGCGGCAGGAAGAAGAGGTCGGCGGGATCGAGTGGCGGCCCGTGGACAGGGTGACCTGCCCCTCCCTGCGCGAGAAGCTGCTCAAGCTCCCGTTGGAGACCGAACCGGGTACGGCCAACGCCTCCGCCCTGATCTACAACGACCGCGGCGAGTACCTGCTCCACCTGCGCGACTACTTCCCCGACCAAATCTGGGAGCCGGGCATGTGGTCCCTGCTGGGCGGTGGCCGGGAGCCCCAGGACGCCACCCTGGAAGACACTGTGCGGCGCGAGCTGGCCGAGGAAGCCAGCCTCGACATCGCCGACCTGACACCGTTCGGCACTGAGTACGCCTCCGATGACGCCTGCGCGACCGTGCCCATCGCCATCTACGCCGGCCGCTGGAACGGCGACCCCCGCGACCTCCGCCTGACGGAGGGGGTGATGCTGGCCTGGTTCGCCCCCGACGACCTCCACCGCCTGCGCATCGCAGACACCACCAGCGACCTCGTACGGCGCCACGCCGCCAGCCGCCCGGCCAGCGCTCCCAGCACTGCGTCGCGGAGCGGGCTCTCATCGCACGAGCGCCGCCCAGCTGCGCCGCACGGCACGGTCCTCAACGTCATTGGCGTCCACCTCTACCTGGAGCGGCCCGACGGGACGGTGCTGCTCGGGCTGCGCCACCCCGACTCCGCGTTCGCGCCGTCCACCTGGCACGTCCTGGCCGGCCACTGCGAGCACGAGAGCGCCATCACCTGCCTGATCAGGGAGGCACGGGAGGAAGCCGGCCTGCACATCGAGCGGCAGGACGTCGAACTCGTCCACGTCGTCCATCACATCGACCGCGCCGGGGACCGGCCCCGCATGGGCCTGTTCTTCCGCGCCCGCGCCTGGAGCGGCGAGCCGGAACTGCGCGAGCCGGACAAGTGCACCCAGTGGAAGTTCTGGGACCCCGCCGCGCTGCCCGACAACCTCGTTTCCTACACCCGCCAAGCCATCGCAAAGATCCAGAACGGGGATCTGTACAGCGAGACGGGCTGGCCCGCATGACCGGCACACCGAGCGGCGCACACCGTCGTCTGTCCGCTGCAACTGCGGCCGGCCGTGAGGACACCCGCCTCGTGGTGATTCGCGGCAACTCGGCGTCAGGCAAGTCAAGCGTGGCCCAGGGCCTGCGAGAACACTACGGCCGCGGTATCGCGATCGTAGGCCAGGACGTGATCCGCCGGAACGTGCTCAGGGAACACGACACCGCGCGCGGCGCCAACATCGCCCTGCTGGGCAGGATCGCACGCGAAGCACTGAACGCCGGCTTTCACGTGGTGCTCGAAGGGATCCTGTACGCCGATCGCTACAGCCACATGATCACGTCTTTGGTCCGGGACCACCGCGGCGTCTCCTGCTGCTACTACCTTGACGTGCCGCTGGAAACGACGTTTGTCCGGCACGCGTCGAAGGCGGATGCCGCGTACCTGGCGCAAGTCACCAACAACCACCTCGCCTCCTGGTACCGCGAGCTGGATCTGCTGCCCGGCGGTCTGGAGACCGTGATCCCGGCCGACAGCACGCTGCAGGACACTGTCGCGCGAATCCTGCGCGAGACCGATCTGGCCTCTGCCTCTCCAATCACGCCACCGCAGTGCAAGCCGTCACAGGGGGACTCGATGAGCAGTCTGGTGTTGATGTCCGATCCGCGGGTCGCCGCGATCCCGGTGCGCGAGTGCGGGGAGCCGCTCGTCGATGTGCGTGATCACAGCTTCCGGGTCGATCCCCGCAAGCAAGATCCGCTGGGTGCGTTCGCCCACGTCCGCGAGGGCGTTCTAGCCCGGCTGGAGCACGCCCGCTCGCTGCTGCCCGCTGGCACCGACCTGCTGTTCGTCGAGGGTTACCGGCCGCTGGCTCTACAGCAGCGCTACTTCACCGAGTACCGGGACGAGCTGGCCGCCGCTCACCCCGGCTGGACAGCTGAGCAGCTGCACCAAGCCGCCAGCCGGTACGTGTCGCCGCCGGAGATCGCGCCCCACTCCGCGGGCGCGGCCGTAGATGTAACCCTCGCCGACCAGGAGGGCCACGAACTCGCCCTCGACACCCGCGTCAATGCCTCCCCCGAGGAGAGCGACGGGGCCTGCTTCACTCACGCCCCGAACCTCAGCGATCGCGCGCGCCACCACCGCACGCTGCTGCTCAACGCCATGGAGAGCGCAGGTTTTACGAACTATGGAACGGAGTTCTGGCACTTCTCGACAGCGGACCGGTACGACGCGCTGATGCGGCAGGAGCCACACGCGCGCTACGGACCGATCGAACTGCCCTAGCGCGCCGGCATCCTCGTCCACTTCCTTGCCACCCACGCCGATCCGGAAACACAGGAGCGCGGCCACCGCGCCCTGGCCGGGTGGCGATCCCAAGACCGCACCGGACGGAACGCATCGAACGGAGGCACATGTGCCTGACGACACCCAGCAGGCGATCCCAGCCGTCCCGAGTCCGGCGACCGGAGGTGAACCACAAGAGCACCACATGCACCTGCTCGGGCGGTACTACCGCCAAGTGGAAGCAGGCCGCAAGACGATCGAAGTGAGGGGGCCACCCCGCAGAAGCGCGCCGTCGCAGTCGGTGACACGGTCGTCTTCCACGACCGGGACACCGGGCGGGAACTCGACGTCATCGTTAAGCGGATCACCCCGTACCACTCCTTCGATGATCTGCTCAGCTCGGAGGACACCGTGCGCATCGACCCAGACGGGCCGCCCGGAGAGCTGCTCGCCAACCTCCGCAGCATCTACCCGCCGGCCAAGGAAGCCCTCGGCGTTCTCGCCCTCGCATTCGACCACCGCCCGGCCCGGCCGCCCCATGCCGATGACGCCCACGCAGTACACCCAGGCCGTCCCCCACCACACGGTGTACGGCTGCCTGTACATCCGCGACGAACACGACCGGCCGATCCAGCTCCGCTCGGTCTACGGCTCGAGACTCTGGCAGTTCCCGGGCGGCAACCTGGACGCCCGAGGCGAGGACCCGCTGCAGACCGCCCGGCGAGAGGCGGTTGAGGAGACGGGCCTCGACTCGGTCTGGACACGCCGAAGCTGCTCCTGACGCACTTCCTGCACGCCGGGCCGCGCCTGCCGCTGAACAAGGTGGGGCTCATCTTCGACGGAGGCCAGCTGACCGCCGACCAGCTCGGCCGGATCCGACTCGATCCCGCAGAGCACGACATGTGGGCCGTCCACGACCTCGCGACCTGGCAGGAGCTGATGGCGCCGCGCGCCTTCGCCCGCCTCGACGCCATCGAACGAGCCCGGCGCGGCGAGGGCCCCACCTACCTGATCACGCACACCTGATCCCCAGCACCCCCACCCAGGAGGCAACCGTGCCCGCCGAGGACACCAACACCCGGGCCTGGCAGATCTACGGCCAGCGACAACTGGCCCGCGCCCACGCCCCGCCCATCCCCGACCAGCTCGGCTGGACGCCCTGGGAAGGGATCGGGCCGGGTGCAGAAGTCCTCGGTGACATCGCCAGCCGCCGGGTCCTGGACATCGGGTCCGGAGCCGGCCACCACGCCGTCCATCTCGCCCAGGCTCACGGAGCCCGCGTCACCGGCATCGAGCTGTCCCGACCCAGCACGAACGCGCCGTCGCCGCCCACTGGGACGTTGACGGCGTACGCCGGCCAGCAGGAGCAGATCAGCGTCTGGAAGGCGCGCGCGGACATCGGCAGACCGCTGGCACAGACCGCCCGCCCCGCCCCTGTGCTGGGGGCGCCGCAGGCGGTGCGGCAACAGCAGGTGGCCCGCCGAACCGCCACGACGGTGCAGGAAACTTCGCGAGGGGTGTCTACTCAGCCATCCGCAACCCCATCGCCCACGAAAACGCACCGGCCACTTTGCGGACACGACCTCGGGTCCGTAACCGCTTGCGTCCTTGCGTCTTCGTAGGCCACCTACACAACTAGACTGCCCGGCTGGCGTCGAAGGACTGCGGTATCGCGGCCCATCACTACTACGAGACTGCCGTCAGGGGAGAACTGAACATCCCGCAGACCTTCGATTACGAGGTGCTGCAATAGTTTCCCCGTTCGCATGTCCCATACGTCTAGGTCGCTGTTTCCCGTGGTGATTACGTCTAGATCGCTGTTGAGGGTGGCGATGGCGGTGATGGGTTGGCCGTCGAGAACGGTGCATGCCAGCGCCTGCACCTTGCCGACGCGCCTGCTTAGCGGTTCGCCGATGGACTGCCCGGTCGCCAGATCCCACACCTGTACGAGGCCGCTTTCGGTAGCGATGACGGTGACGGGGCGGCCATCGAGAACCGTGCACGCCAGCGCCTGCACCTTGCCGACGCGCCTGCTTAGCGGTTCGCCGATGGGCTGCCCCGCCGTCAGATCCCACACCTGTACGAGGCCGCTTTCGGTGGCAATGACGGTGACAGGGCGGCCGTCGAGAACCGTGCACGCCAGTGCCTGCACCTGGCTGCCGGGCTCGGTGAGGGGTGCACCGATGGGCTGTCCCGTCGCCAGATCCCACAAATAGACCCATCTGCCGTAGGTAGCGGTGCCAACATAACTGTTGGTGATGTGAGCGACGGTGACGGGACGGTCATAGAGAACCGTGCATGCCAGCGCGTCCACCCAGCCGTCCAACCCGGTGATGGGTTCGCCGATGGGCTGTCCGGTCACCAGGTCCTGAACCTGAACCTGAACCTCGCCGAGACCACTGCCGGTGGCGATGACGGTGACGGGGCGGCCGTCGAGAACCGTGCACGCCAACGCACGCACCTTTCCGGCCAACCTGCCTAGCGGTTCGCCGATTGGCTGTCCGGTCGCCACATCGGAAACATAAACACAGCTGTCGAGACCGCTGCCGGTAGCGATGACGGCGACGGGGCGGTCGCCGAGAACAGTGAACGCCAGCGCGTATACCCAGTCGTCGTCAGGACCGGAGGCCAAAAAGATGTCTAGAAAGCTTTCCGAGAAGTCCCAGGAACGCACTGTGCTGTTAGCGGCGACAGTGACGATGACGGGGCGGTCGTCGAGAGCAGTGCTCCCCAGCGCGTACACCCGGCCGTTGAGCCCGGTGAGGTGTTCGCCGATGTGTTCTCCCGTCCGCAGATCGCGCACATACACCCGGCCCCCGAATAAGCCAGTGCCGGTGGCGATGACGATGACGGGGCGACCGTCGAGAACAGCGCACGTCAGCGCCCCTACGTCAATGTCGAGCTTGGTGAGTGGTTTGCCGATGAGTCGTCCGGTCTCCAGATCCCGCACCTGTACGTGACCTTCGCCGGTGCCGATGCCGATGACGGTGACGGGGCGGCCGTCGAGAACCGTGCACGCCAACGCGTGCACGCCGTCGAGCCCGGTGAGGGGTTTGCCGATAGGCTGTCCGGTCTCCAAATCTCGCACATACACCCGGCCGCCGGTTTCGGTGTCAGCGGCGCTGACGGTGACAGGGCGGCCGTCGAGAACCGTGCACGCCAACGCGTGCACGCCGTAGAGCCCGGTGAAGGGTTTGCAGATGGGCTGTCCGGTCGTCAGATCCCTCACAGATACGGTGTCGGGCCATGTGGCGATGACGATGACGGGGCGGCCGTCGAGGACAGTGCATGCCAGCGCCAACACGTCCTCGGTGACCTTGATGAGGGGTTCGCCGATGGGCTGTCCGGTTGCCAGATCCCACACATACACCTCGTTGAAGGTGCCGACGACGGCCACGGGGCGGCCCTCAAGGACGGTGCACGCCACGCGTCTGATGGGGTCGCGGTGTCCGGTGAGGGTGTGGCGGAGTGCAGGGGTGAAGTCGTGGCCAGTGGCCCAAGCGGGAAGCCATTCGTCGGCGTGTGCGGAGCTGTTGAGTTGTTCGAGTAGGGCGGCGGCATCGGCTCGGGCGGCGTTGAGAGCGAGGAGATTGCGGCGGACGGATGGGGTTGCGGTTGCGTGCAGGCCGAAGGAGCTGCGGTAGACGGCGGCGGTGAGGCGTGCCTGGTTGCTCGACGCCTGGTGCAGGTGGGGGGTGAGGCTGTGCGGGCGGGCGTACACCAGGTATTCAGTGTGATCGAGGAGGTCGTCGATGCGGCCTGCGGCTGCAGCGTGGGTGGCGAGGTGATTGAGGGTGTAAGGGTGGGCACGGGACCAGTCGCGGGTGGCGTCGCTGCGGTAGGGGACGCAGTCGGAGAGGGTGTCGACGAATGCGGCGTGGACGGCGATGGGGTCGGTGTTTTCGCGAAGGTGTTCGGTGAGGGCCTGGTGGTAGAGGCGGTAGGCGGAGCGGCCGCTTTCCGTGGCTTCGACGACATAGGAGCCGGCGTGGTGGCGCAGCCACAGGAGGTCTTCGTCGGTATAGGTGCGGCCGGAGATGGCGGAGGCGAGGGGGGCCCAGATGTCTTCCCAGGGCAGGCCCTGGCCCTCAGCGTAAGCGAGGGGACGCAGCAGGTCCGCGGCGCGCTCGGCGTCGGGGCCGAGGCGGCTGGTGAGGTCATTGCGCATGGCCTGCCCGGCGTGGCGGGGAAGCCCGGCCTGCCAGCGTGGGCTGTACGGGTCGGCGACGGTGGTGTCGGCGGAGGCGAGGGTGTAGGCGGCGAAGCGGGCGACGAGGAAGGACCTACCCGCCGCGTCGGCGACCGCCTGGGCGACGGCTCGCAGCAGGCTGGGCTGGGTTGACCGATAGGGGGAACTGCTGCGGCTTTGCAGAAGGTTGCGCATCGTGTACGACAGCAGCGCATCGCGGTCGGCGTAGCGGGGGCTGTCGAGATCGATGACCATGCCGTCGCGCTGTGCCGGGCGGTTGAGGAGGCCGAGACGGTCGAGCAGGTAGGGACGCGTGCCGAGGAGGAGACGGATGCATCCGTCGGAGTGCTCGATGAGAGGGCGCAATAGCTGCGAGCACAGTGTGTCGGGAGTGGCGGCCTCATCGAGGGCGTCGATGAGGACCGTGAATGGTCGGTTACGGCCGTCGTTTCGCTGCTCGAGGGCGTCGAGTAACTCGCCGACGGTCGCGCATCTGAAGCCGGCGGCGGCCGCGAGGCCGGACAGGATCTGGTTGTCGGTGAGGTTCTGGGCGTACATGACGACGTCGATGCTGCCTTCATCCGGGATCCAGTCGGGTTGCAGGCCGAGGGCGTCGACGGGCACGGTGCGGCGGCGTTCGGGCATGGTGAGCGTGGCGAGGAGGCCAAGGACGGCCGTCTTTCCCGAGCCCGGGCCGGCCGTGACGACCCGCACGCACTCGCCCGCACCGACAGCGCTGTGAAGCAGCTCCTCCTGTCCGGCGTCGCGGTCCTCGTTGAGCCAGGCTGTGAGGTCGGCCAGGGCTCGGTGACGGCCGCAGAACCACCAGCCGTGCGCGGCATCCCCGTGGTAGCCCATGGCGCGGACCAGGAGGCGGGAGGTGAACTCCGTTTCTCTCTGCAGGGCGTAGGCGTCGAATTCAGCGGCGTCCTGCAGGGCGAGGTCGACATCGGTGAGGCGGACGTCGTGGCGGGGGTTGGTGAGGAAGTCGGGTGGTTCGCCGGTGAGCCCGAGCAGGGACAGGCTGATGTGCTGGTAGCCGGGCTTTTCGGGGTGCTGGTTCATCTGTTGCACCACGGCAGACACCGACAGGTGTGTCGGCGCGTGACCGGCAGTCGCCCGGCTGTTGACGGCCTGGCTGAGTAGTCGCGGGAACATCCCCGCTTTGGCCCGCTGGTGCGGCTGGGCGGAGGAGACGATCAGCAGGCCTGTGCTGGTCGTGGTCTGCGCCCACTGCCTGCCGAGGCGCTCGAGCGCGGCCGAAGCGAGTTCATTGCCGCCCTGCCCGGAGTAGCAGGTGTCCAGAATCAGCAGAAGCTGGCGCACACGGGTGCCGCGGAAGACCCGCACTAGGTCCGTTGTCGGCAGCGACGTATAGGTGACATCGGCGGGGTCGGTGTCGGCCATCAGCAGGACGTGCTCGCTGCCGTCCTCGAGGATCTCCCCATGGCCGCAAAGGTAGACGACCACCAAGTCGTCCTCGCTACGCTCGTCCGAGGTGCAGAACGCCCTCAGGTGATCGGTCAGCTGCTGCCGGGTCGGATCGAGACCCAGCGCGGTCTCGTGCCGGTAGCCGAGCTTCTGCGAGAACAATTCGATGATCTGCTCACGCGCTTCGACCAGTCCAGGCCGGTCCCAGTCTACGCACTTGGGGTAGCGGGATACGGCGGCCGCAATCAGATACCGGCGCGGCCCCATGTCCTCCTGCGGGCCGGTCATGCGAGGCCGTCCATGATCGCCTGCCCGCACCGTTTGTCCGTCAGGTACGCGGCCGCGTCATGCGCATGCGCGCCGTTGTGCACGATCGCGCACCGCACCCGCTCCCCGAACCCCGGCCGCAGGTCTTTCACCAGGGCTACGACGTCCCCGGCATCTGCCAGGTTCGTCCACACCAGGCGCTCTTCACTACCCGGCCACACGCCCCGTGGCCGGCCGCCGAGCAGCAAGGGTGCGGGCTGGAGGCGGTGCAGGATCAGGTTCGGGATGCCTAGAGGTGAGCCCAGGGTGACCAGGGCCCGCACCTGGTGGCCCGGACGTGCACACAACGCCTCATAGGCGATGACGGAGCCTAAGGAGTGGGCGACAACGACCCTGGTGTCCTCGCCGATCTGATCGACGACACGGGCCATCGCCTGCGCCCGCAGGTCTGTGTCGGTGAGGTAGCGGTGCACCTGCTTCAGGTCGAACACCATCGCGCGCAGGGCAAGCCCGGCGAAGAAGCATGAACCCGACAGGGCCCGCAGCGCGGCCTGTACCGACCGCGGAGTCGACGCCAGGGTGTCGGCGTCGGGTGGCACCACACCAGGGTCGCTCGCGGCGGCAGCTTTCCACCAGGCGAACAACAGTTCCTGTTCGAAGCCTTCCTCAACGTCGGCGGCCGTGTAGGGCGGCTCACCGACCGCAAGAAACTCACCCTCGGCACGGAACAGGTCGCCATAGAAGGCCACCCCTGCCTCCGCCTCCGACAGACGGTGCGCGGCACCAGCGTGCTTCAGACCGTCGTTAAGCCTCGGCAGCCACTCTGAGCGCAGCGTCTCCTCACCCTGCGTCTGCTTGCCGATTCCATGCACTGCCACCACGCGCGCCATGCCCCGTGCCCCCGACTTCGCCCCAAACGCTTGTCCAGCACTGTAGAGCCCGTCCAGCCGCGGAAAAGGCAAAACAGTGAGCCTGACACTCCATCGGAGCCAGAGCTTGACACTTCACGGGCAGCGAGCCGCCTCAGCAATCGAGGTCCGCGAGAGGGCTCTGCACTGTCAATATCCCTTCTACGCTCAATTCGCCCGGGGACGCGCGAATTGAGCGAAGCGAGTATGCGGCTGCCGGAGGCAGAGCGAAAGGGGGGCTCGGCGCTCACACGGTGACAGACTTACGGGATCCTTGGCCGTACCGGCCGGCCGAGCAGCTGCTCCAGTCGCACGCCGGCCTGTGGCTGACGCCCCTGACCGGCGTGGACTCGAAGACACACGCCGGGGTCTGGCCCGACGTCCTGGACCTGGCGGACCACGTACTAAGATCGTGTCCTACATGGTGAGGCGTCGTTGAGCTCGGCATGGGGCGGGGTAGGTGGAGCCGGATTGTTCCGGACGGGCTGTGGGAGATCGCGAAGCCGCTGATCCCGCCGTCGAAGGTGCGGCCGCAGGGCGGCGGAACGCAGGACACGCCTGATGAGACGCTGTTCGCTGCCATCATCTACGTCTTGGTCAGCGGATGCGCCTGGCGCCAACTGCAGCCCTGCTTCGGGGTATCGAAGTCGACTGCCCACCGTCGGTTCGTGATCTGGTCTTGAGCCGGTGTCTGGGGCCGTCTGCACGAAGCCGTGCTGCACCGCCTCGACGACGCCGGCCTCATCGACGTCACCCGCGTCGTCCTCGACACCGCCCACGTCAGGGCTAAAAAGGGGGCGAACACACAGGTCCGAGCCCCGTGGACCGGGGCAAGCCGGGTTCCAAGATGCACGTCCTGTCGGACGCGAACGGACTACCCCTTCTCGTCGGCGTCTCGGCCGGCAATACCCACGACAGCGAGGGGCTGAAGCCCATGGTCGAGGGTCACCAAACGAGACACGACCCCCACCGCGGCCGCCATTTCAAGCCCCAGCGCCTGCACGCGGACAAAGCCTACGACCGTGCCGACCTGCGCAGATGGCTCCGATGGAAGCGGATCGGAGTGCGGATCGCCCGCAAGGGCATCGAGTCCAGCCAACGATTATGGCGCCGTCGCTGGGTCATCGAGCGGACCATGTCCTGGCTGTCCGGCTACCGCCGACTCAGCCCCCGCTATGAACGCAATCCCCGCAACTATCTGGCCTTTCTCGGTCTGGCCGCCGCCCTCTGCTGCTACAAGAGGCTCGTCGCCTCACCACGTAGGACACGGTCTTAGCGGTGACCAAATATCTGTGCGGGCGCCCCGGTGGGCTGCGATAATGAGGAACGAGCGGCAGATGCGGCCGTGGGAGCAGCAGACGCACCCGGCCCGCCTGACAGAAACATGCGATCCGGGGACCGTGCCGAAGAAACGCAACGCCGCCCAGCGCATCGGGGCGATCGGAGAGGATCGGTTCCGGCTCTCCTGCCAGGAGAACTTCATCATCTCCAACAAGGTCGAACACGACTTCGGGATCGACTTCCTGTGCCAGCCGGACCTGGCTGCGGACTTCGGCGGGACAGGACCGGTATCCGGAGTTTTCGTCGGCTTCAGCGTCCGCGCGACGGATCGGGACGACGGGCGGATCCGGCTGAACCAGGCGGATGCCGAGTGTCTGCTGGCAGCCCAGTTCCCGACCGGTCTTGCCCTGGTGAAGCTGAACGGGCCGAAGTCCGCGGCCGTCTATTTCCGGATGATGGACGCCGCCTTCATCGTGGAGCTGTCCCAATTTCTGGCGTCCGCCAAGAAGTCCATGCACTTCACCCCCAAGGACATGCGGCCCGTGGCGGAGATCCGGGACGCGGTGGGGGAGGTCAGCGCCCCCGGCTACCTTGAGCAGGTGCGTGCCGACGCTGCCCGGAAGATTGCCGAACCGATCACCGGACCAGTGCAGATCCAGATCCACCGCGATGCCGACAGCCAGGCAACCCTCATCACATCCCTGGACCTGTACGCGTGGTTCGAGCAAGGAACATGCGCTGAGCAGGAGGCGCTCTACCTGGCCACCTTTGGTGAACCGGCGCGACGTGACCAGAGAATGCGCGCGCTCGCGCTGAGAGGCAAGGTCATGAGGGGCCTGGCGCACCTCCCCCAGCCATATGTGCTGGCTGGTTTCGTCATGGACCATCCCACCAGGGTGTGCGTCCAGACCACTTCCGCGTCGGCAGAACTGCCGGTGCTACGTACCGCCAATGAGCACCACTTCGGTTACGTCTACCCTGCAGGCTTCGCCCTGACCGTTTCCGCCCGGGTCGAGAAGGGCGGTCAGTACGTGCACCTGATGCGGGCGCTCGCCGACCCGGACAGCGACGCTCTCCTTGCCGACCACCCGGCCCTACTTGACTTCCTCACCACCTGCCACCCCGAGGCGGTCTTTTCTTTCGACGACCGCGACGGACCGCCTCTCGATGTGACGTACTTCAAGAGCTTGGGCGATCTGGCCCAGTGTGCGGCGGCCTACCGCGATGCTCAAAGCCTGGCCGGCTGGGACGCGGTGCCTGTAATGGTCAAAGACATGGCCAGCCCAGAATCCCAGAACTCCCTGATGTCCCTCGGCGCGGCAGCAGACCCGCAGTCCCCGCCCATCCCCCGGGGACTCCTCCTGGCGGCGCCGGAGGTAGAGGAGGAGGACTGCGACACCGCGCCCGGGACCATTCGCATCCCGGTTGTCTGCAACCTGGCCCACTCCAGCCTCGTCATCTGGTTCTCCGGCCACGGATCCGTGCTGTTCCATGACGGTGATCTGTGCGGATTCCAGGTGCCCGCCTTCCGCGTGGGCACCATCGAGGTACTCCCCCGGGCGCCGAGCCGGTCCCTGTTCCCACGAGTCCTGCTCGGGCCGCGGACGCTTATCTGGGACGCAGGAAGGTGGGAGGAGGGCGACGCCGACACAGGGCAGTGGGCAGACGACGTTCGCCTTCGTTTCCAGCTGGACTAGAGCCGGTGCAGGTGCTCGGCCATGGCGAGCAGGGTCCGGTCCGAATAGGCCGGTCCTACGAGCTGCACACCGATCGGGAGGCCGTCGATGCCGTGCGCAATAGGCACCATCAAGCTGGGCAGACCGACGTGGCTGGTGAGGTTGGCCCAGCCGGTCTGGTCGAAGAAGCTCCGTTCGACGCCGTCGACCGTGAGAGAACGGCTCCCGGCTGGGATCGCCGCGGTGGGAGCGGCGGGCGTAATGAGGACGTCGTACTGACCGTCGGCGAAGAACCGGTGCCACGTCTGCTGGAGCCGGAGGCGCTCCTCGTTGGCGCGGAGCCAGGCGCGGTGTGTCTGCGTGCGGTGGCGGAGGATGGCGGCCCGTGGGCTCGCGTCGTCCGTGTGCAGGTCACGGGCGGCGGCGAGTTCGGCCGCGCCGGCGGCATCGTCGGTGGCGGCCGTCGTGGTGGCGTGGAGGAGCTGCTCGAAGAGGCGGAGGGATTCGGCGAAGCGGACCGACCCCGCAGTGCGGTGGACACTGGCGCCGGCGGAGGCGAGTGTCCCTTCGAGGGCGGCGACAGCATCGGCAATGTTGCGGTCGACGGGGCAGCTCGCGTCGTCGGCCCACACCGCCACGCGGAGCTGGCCGATCGGGTGCTGCGCCGTGGACAGCGTGACGCTCCAGGGGTTGTTCTCGTCGGGTGACGGTGTCGTCAGTGCGGCGAGGAGCAGGTCAAGGTCGCGGGGGTGGCGGGCCAGGGGGCCGGGGGTGACCATGTCGCTGCTGGTGATCCATCCCGGCGGGCGGGGGATGTGGCCGCGGGCTGGGATGAGTCCGTGGGTGGGGCGCAGGCCGTAGACGCCGCAGTAGTGGGCGGGGAGCCGCAGGGAGCCGGCGAGGTCGCTGCCGAGGTCGGCGGGGCTCAGGTGTGCGGCGACTGCTGCGGCAGGGCCTCCGGAGGAGCCGCCGGTGGTGTGCTTGGGGTCGTGCGGGTTGAGCGTGGGGCCGAACAGGGCGTTGTCGGTGTGCAGGTCCTGGCAGTACGCCGGAGTGTTGGTCTTGCCCATGATGACGGCACCTTGGTGGCGAAGCCGGGCGACCGCGTCGGCGTCGCGTGTGGGGACGTGGTCGGCGAGGTCTTCGGCGCCGCTGGTGGTGCGCAGGCCGGCCGTCTCGAAGCTGTCCTTGATCGTGAGGGGAAGGCCGTCAAGGATGCCAGTGCTCTCGTTGCCAGCGCGGCGTTCGTCGGCCGCGTGCGCGGCGGCTCGGGCCGCGCCATCGTCGCGGGTGACGACGGCGTTGATCTGGCTGGCGTCTATCTGGGCGAGGTGCAGGTCCAGCAGTTCGCGGCTTGAGATCTCGCCGCGGTCCAGTGCCTGGAGCTGGACGTGGGCGGGCTGGTGGGTGAGGTCGTTCGTCATGCGAAGACTCGCTCAAGGTGGGGGGCTCGTGCGGGCTGGCGGGGCAGGTGGCGCGCGACATCGAGGAGAGCGTCGATGTCGTCCATGGGCCCGCTGGTCTGGCGTTCGGAGTCGGCGAATTCGGTGAGCTGGTCGGGCGCCGGCCGGGTGCCTTCGGCCCGGGCGGCGATTCCGGCGAGGATTTGGTCGGCCGTGACAGCGGCGGACAGCTCCTGGCCGTGGAGTCCTCGGGCCCGGTGGTGGGCTTCGCTGGCCTCGCGGACGGCGGCGTCGAGGTACTGGCGGATCACGAACCGGCCGTCCCGGATCTCGACGGCTCGGCGGTAGAGCCGGATCGAGATGCGACGGAAGCGGCGCCGCTGGGCCGGGTCGACCCTGTCGATCGGCAGCTCGATCTCGGGTGCCTCCCTATAGAAGGCCAGCCATAGGCGGCGCAGGCCGTAGTAGCTGCGGTACTGCTTGATCCGGTACCGGACGCTCTGGGCCTGGTCGCTGATGGTGGGCACGAGCCAGCCGATCAGCGTGAGCATGGCGCCGACATCGCCGCAGGTCCAGGCAAAGCCCTCCCATTCCGCGAGGGAGGTGTCGAAGGCTTCGGCGACCACGTTGCCGATGCGGACGGCGCTGTATCCGAGGGTGACGGTCGCGCCGAGGGCGACAATGAGCAGGCCGACACGGACGGACCCGCGAGTGCTGCGGCGGGCCAGGCGCCAGCAGGCGCGGGCGAGGAAGACTTCGCCGATGGTGTAGGCCGTGACGTACAGGGTGAGGTACGCGGCGTACCAGTCGTCGTGCGCGTAGTAGAGCGTGAAGTCGATCGGGTGCGGCGCGTTGGGCGTCAGCAGGGCGAACAGCACCAGCAGCCCGG
The DNA here is from genome assembly GCF_040613735.1 of Streptomyces sp. NPDC006235. NCBI lineage: Bacteria > Bacillati > Actinomycetota > Actinomycetes > Kitasatosporales > Streptomycetaceae > Streptomyces > Streptomyces sp. NPDC006235. The sequence goes on along the minus strand of NZ_JBEXSR010000031.1, from coordinate 72,524 downwards.
CGATCACCGCGAAGCCGGCCCAGAGCCAGCGGCGACTGCGCCGGCGGGCTACCTCGGGCGGGGATCCCCAGTAGGTGAGGACCACCTGTTGGCAGGCCAGGAGCGCGACCACGCAGCCCTGCGCGAGGGGCACGGAGATGTTGACGGTGCCGAGCACGCGGTCGAGGTAGTTCCACATCGGCGTGATGGAGAACAGGAACGAGAGTCCTGACAGCAGGAAGACAGCGGCCAGCGCGGCGGAGGCGGGGTCGCGGCGCCGCGTGGGCACGTCCCGCAGGAGGCAGAGGAAGCCGAGCGTCGCGACGACGAGGCTGATCGGGTGGAGCAGGTCCTTCACGGCCGGGCCTCCCGTCGGCGCAGCAGCGTGTGCGTGACCCGATCCTGCACTTCGTCCCCGGAGGACTCGTCGCTGCGCAACCACCGGTCGATGATCCGGCGCTGGAGCAGCGATGCCAGGAGTTCGGTGTCTCGCTCCTCGTCCTCGTCGTACTTGGTGCGCCCCAACATCATCTGCACGGTGGCCGGGTCCACGCTGGTGATGAAGGCCTGAGCCAGCGCGGAGACCGGTCGGTTCTCGTGGTGGCCGAGCAGTAGGTGGCTGAACTCGTGGGCGATGATGTGGTCCTGGTGCAGGACGCTGGTCCACGGGTCGTAGAAAACGTGGACGGCACTCTCTGTAACGGCACATGCCCCGCACACCGAGGGCGCCTGCTCCCGGGGCTCTAGGACCACCGTCCGTCCCGTGCGGCGAGAGACCTCGTCGCTGAGGTCGCGGATATTGGTGACGTGCGGGAGCTTCAGCTCGGCCAAGAGGTCAGGCCGGCGCAGCCTACGTGCAGACCACATTGCTTTCCTTGATCATTTACTGAACTGCAGCCTTTTACGCGCCAGTTGAGGGCGGCAACCCCTCGGATTTTCGTACGCTCTCAACGATCCCCAGGACGGCATCCTTTCCGTCTGCAGAGACGTCGGACAGGCGAAGAAGAACGTTCTTGATCTTCGCGTCGCGAAGCAGCGCGAGCAACTCAAGTTCCTGCACGGTCTTTTCGGCGACAGCATCGTCGAACCAATAGGCGGGATCCACACCGAAGAACCCTGCGAGCGCTTCGAGATGACGCTTCGTCGGGTTATCGCGCCGCCCGGTCCGCAAGAGCCACAGGTACTGCCCCGACAGCTTGCCCAGCCCTCGCTTCTCCATCAGTTCGGCCACTTCAGCGTTGCTGTAAGGGCCGCGATCGGGCGGGTGCACAGTGTCGAACAGGCGGTTTAGGCGATCCATGAGCCCCTTGGGGCTCACCTGACCTTCGGCCACTCTTTCATGATCCTTTCCAGGGCGGGCTTCCTCGCAACTTCAGCCACCCTACCCCGCCATAAACACCAGTTTGACGCGCCGATCACACGTATGGAAAGTTCTTCCCCACCAGCACGTTTCCGTGTGGCGCGTACCGCCTGCTTCAGGTCGACCTGTCCGTTTCTACCGGCTGGAGTACGCCGGGCGACGTGGCGCAAGCCATATTCGCCCAGCCGCATACGTCACGTCTGACAGGCCGTATTTGATCTTCGATCGGAAAGCGCGGAGGCGACCGTGGAAACTCCTCATCCACATTGCTTTTCCGCTGCCGGGAATACCAGACTCCCGCTCCAACTCGGGCACAATGGCAGGCTCTTGGCGCACGAGGCAACCGCGGCAACGGTGCACTTCGACGCGAGGACGGACCCCGCCAGGCTCTCTGCGGACGACTCCGGCACACGACCGCTCGGTGACTCTCTGCAACCAGTACAGAGTTTAAGAACCAAGTCTGGATCTTGACACCGGTCCATGCGTATGTTCGTCGTCCCCCGGGCAGCCCGCCTGCGGCGACGAACGTGAGGAGACCGCGAGCACGGACCGGACCGCGAAGGTCCGCGAACAGCGACGGCGCCCGAGAGCGGTAACTCACGGACGCCGAACGCTAAGCGGCATACCCGCCCCGGCAAGGGCGGAGATTGCCCACCATCACCACGCTGAGTCCTTCCGAGGGGCGCGTCAGCGTGGCAACACTGCAAAGGGGAGTATCGCATGCCTCCTGCCCTGCGCAAAAGGCCCTTCCGCCTGGCCTGCGCGGCAGCCACCACCGCCTCGGCGCCTCAGCGCCCCGAGCCGGACCGCACGACCCTGGCCCCGGCGAGCAGCCGGACCCGCCCGCTCGTCTGGAGCGGCCGATGAGCAGCGAAGCCCGCGAGTGGGTGTGGGAGCACAGCTCCAGCCGAGGGGCCGCGCGCCTGGTCCTGCTGTCGATCGCCGACCGGGTGGCCGACGAGCAGTGCATCTCCTGGGCCTCGCTGTCCAGCCTGGCCAAGCGCACACGCGCCTCGGTCTCCACGGTGCGCGAAGCCGTCGAGCGCCTGCTCCTGTCCGGCGAGCTGGAACAGCTCCATGACCTCGTAGGCCCGCAGCGCAGCACGGTCTACCGCATGCCTCTCGCCGCCGAAGTGGTCGCCCAGGCCCAGCGCGAGCTGCAGGAGCAGGAAGACAGCGACACAGCAGCAGACGAGCCCGCGGGCCCCGCGAAGCTTCGGCTCTCGGCTCTGCGGCGGTACGGAATCCGCCCGCGTGAGGTGCCGGAATCCCTCGCGAGGGTCCGGAATCCGGCAGTACCGGAAACCGGCAGGTCGAGGCGGAAACCGGCACAGCGACGTACCGGCCACCGGCACAGCGATGTACCGGCTACCGGCACACAGAACCGTAGTGAACCTGATTTGAACCGGAGGTACAGCAGTAGTGGTGCTGCCGTCCTCCCGGCTGCCGAGTGGCAGGTCGACTCCGCCACCCACACCTGGGCCCGCCAGCAGGGACACCTCGATCGCCTCGGCGAGCAGGGCCTGCGGGCCGCCGACGCGAAGTGGCGTGCGCACCGGGCGGGCCATGCTCCGAGGGCGGCGGAAGCCTGGGCTGCCGACTGGCGCTCCTGGGTCGCCCGGGAGCACGCTCCCAGCCGACCGAACCTCTACGCCGTGCCCGGCAAGAACACCGCCGTACCGGGGGGCATGACGCGGACTGAGGCGCACACCGCCGCCCTGCTTGCCGCCCTCGACGAGCCGACCGGAACGGAGGGCTGACCGTGGACCGCCGCGAAATCGCAGCCCTGCTGGCCTACATCGGCCGACTCGACCCCCGCACCATCCACACCGACCAAGGCGAGGCCCGCGACCAGCTCGCCCAGTGGCACGAGCTGCTCGGCGACGTGCCGATGGCCACCCCGCACGGCTGGGACGTCCGCGTCGCCGCCCGCCAGCACATCCGCACCTCGCCGTACCAGATCCTGCCCGCGGACCTGGCCCGTCCCTGGGAGAGCTACCGGCGCGACCGCCTGGCGAGGCACTCCGACCCGACACCGTCCGTCGACCCGGACGACCAGGCCGCCTGGACCGCCGAGCTGGTCGACACCCGCCGCGCCGTCGCCGCCGGTACCGCGCAGCCCGCGCAGGCCCGGGCGATCACCAGCGGTCGCGACGGAGTCGACCCGAAGCTGGAGGCGCGGTTGCGGGAGATCGGCTCCTGCATACCGCCCGCCGCCCGAGCAGCCCTCGCGCCCTACCGGCCCGCCCGCGCAGTCCGTGAGGCCGCTGTCGCGCAGGGGCTGCCCGATGCCCTGAGCGTGCGGTGCGAGTGGTGCCTGGCCCAGCCCGGCGAGCCGTGCCGCCGCCGGAGGATCGGCCCCGATGGTGGAGCCCGCGGAACCGCCCCGCGCGCCACTCCGCACCCCGGCCGTCTCGACCTCGCCGCCGCCGAGCAGGCACAGCGCACCGAGCAGGCCCAGCAGCCCGCCTTGGCCTGATCCGGCGCCTCCGGCGCGTGCATTCCGTCCGCTGCACCGCCGCAACATCACCGTCCCGCACCGGCTGCGTCGCACGCCCTGCGCCGCAGCTGGCACCCGACGCCGCACCCGCCGAGCACCGCCCTAGCCGGCCGGCGCGGCAGCACATCGGAGACTCGCCTTGCGCCACATCACTACCCACGACGCGCCGGCCACCGGCCTGCGCGGCATCGGAGACACCAGCTGGCACGTCCGCGGAGCGTGCCACGGCATGGACGTCGAGGACGCCGACGCCGTGTTCTTCCCCGGGCCCCGGGACCACGAGGAGATCGCGGAGGCGAAGGAGCTGTGCGGTTGGTGCCCCGTACGCCACGAGTGCCTGGACTTCGCTCTGGAGAACGTCCTCAAGGAGGGCGTCTGGGGCGGGCTCACCGAAGCCGAGCGGCGCCCGCTGCACGACGGACTGCACCGGCGCCTGGACTACCGGCGCGTGACGGCCTTCTTCCAGGGACGCGACGTGCACCTGACCGAGGCCGAGCGGCAGGTTGTCATCGACCACGCCTACGTCCGGGGCTGGCGGCCCGACCGGCTTGCCGCCGCCCTGCAGATCAGCCACAAGCACGCCCGCGACCTGCTCCGGCAAGCGGCCAACAAGGTCCTCGACCGCGACCGCAATTACGGCGTGCCCCGCTCCAAGAAGAAGCGGAAGAAGACCTCCAAGGCCAAGGGCACCCCCGGCCCCGCAGCTCCCGGCACTCAGCAGCCGGCAGGCCGCCCGGCAACGTCGACCCCGGCGCACGCCTCTCTCGGAAAGGCAGCATGACCCACCCCGTCTTCGCCTTCGGTGCTACTTCGGACCTCCCTCTCCTCCTCGCCGCCGTCGTGCCCGCCGCCCTTGCGCTCGTGCTAACCGCCTGGACTATCCGGCGCCGGGGAACCCGCGCGCAGAAACGTCTCGGCGGCCCGGCGGTCAAGGTCGCCGCCGTCGCTGCCCTGGGCTGCACCGCCTACAGCGCCGACACCTCGTGGCGGTTCGCGGCCGACTACCTCGACATGGCCGGCACCGCCGAGCGCGCCGGCATGTTCGCCGCCGCCGAACTCGCACTGTTTGCCACCGCGCTGATGGCACGGCAGAACCTCGCCGTCCAGGGCGTCCCCGGCCTGCCGGGCGCGCTGGTCTGGGTGATCACGACTGTGCAGGTGATCCCCGCCTACGCAGAGAGCGGCCCCATCGGCGGCACGGTCCGCGCCTTCGTCGGACCGGTCATGGCGGCGATGCTGTGGCACCTGGCCATGGGCATCGAACTGCGCCTGCGCACACCCGGCGCCGCCTCGAACGGACTGATCGCCGTCCTGGGCCGGGAGGCACGTGAGCGGCTGATGTCCCGCCTGGGCATCGCCGCGCGAGACCGCGACGCTGCGCAGATCACCCGGGACCGAGCCACCGCCCGTGCGGTCACCCTCGCCGCCCGCCTCGCCGAGCGCACACCCGAGCAGCAGCGGAACCGTCGAGGCCGGCGGCTGACGCGACGCCTGTCGAAGGCGGTCGGCAGGGCCTCGGTCGGCACCGACCCCCTCCAGCGGGCACAGCTGCTCGACCAGATCGCCGCCCGGCGACACGCACTCGCGCTCGCCACGGTCCCGCTCCCTTCTCCCTGGTCCCCTGCGCACAGCAGCGCATCGGCGGCAACGGTCCCCGCACAGCCGACATCGAATGTGCCGGTCCCCGTCCCCGGTCCCGACGGTTCCGACGAGCCGGTCCCGGACGGAGGACCGAGGACTCCTCGGGGACCTGTCCCCGAGGAGGCGGACCCGGAAGCCAAGGTCGGCGCGGGGACCGAGGGCGACGAAACTGGAACGACCGCGGGAACCAAGCCCCCGGAAGACGGCGCGGTCCCGGGGACCGAACCCGCCGATCCAGAAGCCGCAGCGCGGGACACAGCGGCCACGAGGACCGACCTCAACAAGCGAGAAGTAGCAGCTCAGGACCCAGATTCTCATCGGGGACCGGGCCTCGCGAAGTCGGGGCCCGAGAGCACCGAGGACCGAGGACCGACCGCCACCGAGTCCGGGACCGAGACCACCCAGGACCGAGGACCGACCGCCACCGAGTCCGGGACCGAGACCACCCAGGACCGAGGACACAAGGTCCCACTCCGTCGGAAGCCGGCCAGGAAGTCCGGGACGAAGAACAAGGACAAGCGTGCCCGGTCCCGCTCTCCGCAGACGGAACGCCCGGCACGCGAGCTGGGCGAGTCCGAGCGCCAGCTTGTCCACGAAGTGCGCCCCCATGTTCCCGCCCTGCTCGAACGGGACGGCAACGGAGCGATCACCCGGGTGCAGCTGCGCGAAATCATCCGCCGCCAGGGCCTGACGGGTGTCGGGAACGACCGACTCGGCCTCGTCCTCCAGGAGCTGCGGAACGAGGACATCACGACGACGAGGAGCACCGCCCGATGAAGACCTGCCACCAGTTCGACACCGTCCGCGCGGAGTACGAGCGAGAGATCGGGTTCATGCTCGCTCACTCCGAGCGGCACGCGGGCAGGCCGGCGGCGAAGTCCAGCGCGAAGCAAGCTGCCTCGGCGAAACAGCGGATGGCTCGCGCGCTCAATAGCCACGTCGGGCGCTGCCCCGAGTGCGGCTGAACAGGCAAAGCCCCAGTTCAAAGCCCGTGCCCGCAAAGGTGGCCCGGCTCCGTGCCGGGCCACCGCCCCGCTTAGGAGGTACGCCGTGATTTGGCGTCCCCCTCGTTCTTCCGAGCCCACCGTCGCCGAGGCCGATGCCTGGGCGGACGTGCTGGTCCGCCGGCAACTCCTACACGCCGTCGTCCTCACGCCGACCGGGCAGTGGCTCGTCCAGGACCGCCCCGACGGGCCGGTCCGCGTCCTTGCCAGCCCAGCCGGTGTCCTCGCGCTGGCCGCAACCATCCAGCAGCGCACCCGCTCTACGAGGCCCGAATCCTGATGACGAACGCACGCAAGAACGGCACCACCCCGGAACCTGATCCCGACTCCAACTCGGTCTCGGGGCGAGCAAGTTGGGGCGGAAGCGTAGCTTCCGCCGAACCCGCCCCCTCGGGGGCGGGAGAGGACCTGCGCCGGGGGGCGCAGGTCCTTGAGGCTTCGACCGGGGGCGGATCGAAGCCAGGGCAGGAGGAGAAGCAGACTGAACCGCGTGTACGCCGACAGCGCGCTCCTCGCGCCCGCCAGCGTCCGCGCCAGTCGCCCGAGAAGAAGCGCCTCCACCAGCCCAACACACGTTTCAATGATGATGAGTTCGCCGTGATCAAGTCCGCCGCCGCCCAGTGCAATCTGTCCGTCGCCGGGTTCCTCGCCCGCTCCGCGCTCGCCGCCGCCCGCGACCTCAACCGCGCCAGTGCCGAGATCGCCGACGAACGCGAAGTCATCACAGCCCTGTTCGACAGCCGACGTCGGCTCGGCTGGGCCGGCAGTAATCTCAACCAGGCAGTCAAGGCGCTCAACTCCGGTGCAGACGTTCCTCAGCTCGAAGCGGCCGTCGCCGCCGTACGGCGTGCCGCCGACACCGCCCACGAAGCCGCCACACGGCTGATCGAGCACCACGGCTCATGATCCCCAGCGTCAACCCGTCCGGGTCGGACACCAGAGGTCTCCTCTACTACCTCTACGAGACCGGCAAGTACGAGGATCACACCGACCCCCATCTCGTCGCCTCCTTCGACGGCATGTCCCCCGACCCCGGACGCCACCCGAGCGCCACCCTCACAGACCTCCAGCAGCTCCTCGACCAGCCCGTGATGGCCCTCGCCAAGCACGCCCGCCCGGCCAAGCACGTGTGGCACACCTCCGTACGCGCCGACCCCGGCGACCGGATCCTGTCCGACGAGGAGTGGGCCGACATCGCCCGCCGCATCGTTGCCGCCACCGGCATCGACCCCGGCGACGGACAGCCCGGCTGCCGCTGGGCCGCTGTACGCCACGCCGACGACCACATCCACATCGTCGCCACCCTCGTCACCGAGGACGGCCACCGCCCCGACGACTACCGCTCCGGCGCCCGCGCCCAGGCAGAAGCCCGGCTCATCGAGAAGGAACTCGGCCTCCACCAGGTCGCACCCGGCGACGGCACCGCAGCCCAACGGCCCACCAGCGCCGAACGCCACAAAGCCGAGCGGCAGGGTCGCGAGCGCACCGCCCGCGAGGAACTGCGCGAAACCGTACGACGGGCGGTGGCCGGCGCGAGGAGCGACGAGGAGTTCTTCGACCGGCTCGCCACCGCCGGCCTCCTGATCCGCAAGCGCGCCGCTCCCTCTGGCGACCTCCTCGGATACAAGGTCGCCCTGCCCGATGACCTGAACAAGGACGGCGAGCCGGTGTTCTACCCCGGCGCGCGCCTGGCCCCCGACCTGTCGCTGCCCCGCATCCGCGAGCGCTGGGCCGGTGACGCGCAGGACGTTGCGGCTGCCCGGCGGGAGGGTGCGATCCGTACGGGGCCGGGCAGTCCGGCCGCCGCACGCCGCGGGACGGCGTCGGCCGTGTGGCAGGCCGTGCTCGTCGTCGAGCACGGCGAGGACGCGGTCGCCGCCGCCCACATCGCAGCGGCTGGCGAGGTCCTGGATGCCCTTGCGAAGACCTCCGCCGCCCACACTCGCCGCGAACTGCGCGACGCTGCAGCGGCTTTCGAACGGGCCTCGCGCTCTCACGTCCGCGCCGTGCGCGGGCACGATCGAGCCCTGCGGCAGGCCGCCCGCGACCTCGTCCAAGGCGGCCCGGCCCTCGGCCGCGGCGAGGACGGAGCCACCACGGCCATGGCCATCGACATGCTGTTCTTCCTCATCACCGCCGCCGCGCACTGGCACGCCAGGAAGGGGCACGCCCAGCAGGCCGAGGCCGCTACCCGGGCCGCCGCGCACCTGCGCACCGCTTACCAGGCCGCCGCCGCCCAGCCCCTAGACGAGTAGTTCCGAAGTGGCTCAGTGGTCGTAGGCGATCAGTGACCTGGTGATGGGTGCGCCGATGGCTCGGTTGTGCCAGATCGCGCAGGTCATCGCCAGGATCCGCTGGGCCACCCGGACTGCGACGCCCTCGATGGTGCGGCCGCCGTGCTGTTCGAGGTCGAGCTGGCCCTTGAGGGTGTCGTTGACCGACTCGATCAGCTGCCGGACCGTCTTGAGCAGGGCTTCTGCGGGCTGTGGGGTGCCGCGGTTGCGGTAGGACGGCCGAAGCAGGCTGATGCCGCGAGCGGCGAGGAAACGGTCGAGTTCGGCGGCGATGTAGCCCTTGTCCGCAAGGATCATCAGCCCCGGCCGGGCAGCTGCCAGATGCGGTTCGTCGTCGATCAGCGCGGCCAGGACCTGCCGTTCGTCGACCTTGGGGTCGGCCAGGGCCCAGGTGACGGGCAGGCCTGCCGGGGTGCACACCAGATGCAGCTTCAGGCCCCAGTAGAAGCGGGAATGGGACCGGCAGTAGCCGTAATTGGCCCAGCCGGCCAGGTCGGAGCGTTTGACGGTCTCGCGGGAACGGGCGCACTCGACGGGAGTGGAGTCCACGATCCACACATCGTCCAGCCACAGGTCGGTGTCCGCAGCCAGCGACCGGATGGCCCGTTTGACCAGGGGCAGAGCGGCTCGCAGCCGCTTGTTGTAGGCCGGGCGCTGGGGCAGGTAGGGGAACATGCGGTGCAGGTGCGCGTGGGCGAAGCGCAGCCATCGGGCCTCGCAGTGGAAGCCCAGCACGGCCTGGGCCACCGCCAGGGTCACGAGCTCGGCATCAGTCAGCCGCGGCGGACGTCCACGCCACCGCGGGGTCTTCAAACGGTCATCGACATGCACGTACAGTGCCGTCAAGAGGGTGTCTAAATCGGTCGTCACAACCCGATGTTGGACACCCTCCCTCCGTTCGTGAACCCCGCAATCGGAACTACTCGTCTAGGCGTGCTCTACCAGCGCGGCCGACGCCTGAGCCGACCGATGCTCCAGCGGCAGACCGTGCTGCTGCGCGAGGCGCTGCCGGAGCTGGCCGAGCAGATCCTCGCCGAACCCGGCTGGTACGCCCTGGCGGCGACCATCGCGGAAGCCGAAGCCGCCGGCCACGACACGGCCGTCCTTCTGTCCGACGTTGCCGGCCGCCGCGAACTCGGCACCGCGGACTCCGTCAGCGACGTGCTCGTGTGGCGGATGCGGCGGACCGCCGATCTGCCCGCCGACGCCTCCCACCTGTCCGAGACCAGCACCGCAGGGCGCCAGTCCGCAACGCGCGGGACGACCACCAGGCCGCCCTCCGCGCCCGGCAGGCAGCGCAGCGGAGAGGACACATCACGTAAGACCCTGTGAGCCCGCCGGGTGCCTGCACTCGGACTCAGTGCATCACCGAGAAAAGGGGCAGCGCCACCGCTTCGCCCGCAATCCAGAGCATGGTCGTGCGCCACATCGAACCTCGGTGGCGACCAGGTCCGATGTGGAGGCTGTCGGCATCCGTGCACCCGCAGGACGGACGGGCGTGGCGCAGGTGGGGCGAGTCGAGCCAGTAGGCGTCGCGAAGTTGAGCGGTCGAGGGAGACGATGGCGTGTGATCGGGCACACCCTGGCATGGCCACCCCGGCGCACGGAGACACGCATCGTGGCCAACTCGTCATCTGGGCAGCCGAGAAGCCGAAGACCTCTGCTGACCTGGCCGGAGGTGACTGTGGACTTTGTGAATTGAAACCGCCGGGGGCGTGGGGCACGATCATGAAACGCGCAGGACGAGGTGCTGAGGTAGAGGAGGACGCCAAGGTGTTTCACCGGATACGCCGCAGGGCCAAGGAACCGAGCGAAGCTCAAAGACAGTTCGCCGAGCTGTACGTGCAGCTGCAGGGCCAAGTCCCGCCCGGCTTCGGAGTGCCGGCGCCTGAGCCGGAGTCCGCCGAGCCAGCCGCCATCGTGGACGACTTCCTCCCGCCGGAACTGCGGGTGCCGAGCCACGACCAGGTTGAAGGCAAGATGATGCCCTGGAAGCAGCCCCTCGTCCTCGACGGCGAGATGGCCGCCTGCACCGAGTGCGGCGCATACCGGGACTGGCTCATCCTCTCCACCCGCGGTGAGATCTGGCTGCGCTGCAGGGCCGGACACCAGCAGCAGGAGACCCGCATCGACACCGCCTGGTACAACCGGCACTCCGGGCCGGCGGACGCGACGCACGCCACGTTCGAGGACTGCCTGCGCCACCTCGGGCACTGACCACCGCTCCTACGACCCCACCGGGCCCGCGGGCCCGCACTGACCACCCGTCGCCTAGCACCAAGGGGTCAGTTCCGTCATGCGCGTTCGCGTCGCCACCACCGTACTCGGCATCACCGCCGCCCTCCTCGCCGTGCCCGCCTGCTCCACCGACACCACCGGGTCCAAGCACCAGACCCCCTCCTCCCGCACCGGAAGGCCGGCCGACGCCGTCCAGAAGCCGGCCGCGCTCTCCTCGGCCGCGCTCGAGTCCCGCCTGCTCGACCCGCGCGACCTCGGCAGCGGCTACCTTCCCAAGCCGGAGCGTCCGGCCCAGCACGACGACGTCACCGTCATCGGCTGCCCCGCCCTGAGCGAGCTGGGCGGCGATGCGGCGACTGGCGGCACGCTCGCCTTCCCGCACAAGGCGAAGGCGGACTTCACCTACGGCGGCAGCTCCTCACTGGTGGGCTCGCGTATTCAACTGTCGCCAGTTCGCGGTCTCCACTAGCGTGCTGGCTACGCTGTGTGACGAAAGTGGGCACTCTGGCTCTAATTGATCGTTTCGGAATGAGGTTCGCAGGCGCCGCCGACAGAACGTCCCCAACGCGCTTGCCCTGATCCACACACAGACCCGATCCCCCTATGTCAGACTCTTTAGACAGCTCTTCGTCCGGCGACGCGGTGGGCGCGCGTGGACCTTCGGGGCCACCGGGGGATCGCCAGGGCTTCCCGCAGCCCATCCCCCTCGCTCCTTGCTGATGAGGCAGGCAGGCATGCATGGGTAGGAACTTTGTTGTCGGGGACCAGGTCACTGCCCTGGTCGACCTGGGCCGAGGGGTCACGAAAGGCATGCGCGGAACGGTCTCTTCGGTGTCGCTTTTCCACGGGCTCGTTACTGTCCGCTTCTCCAACGGCGCTGAGGTTCCTTCGGTGAAGCTGCACCAGATCACGCACGCCTAGGGGGTAAGGCGGTCATGCATGAGAATGCACCCAAGCCGGTGCGACCTACCCAGTGGCTGGCCTGGGCTGCGCTTCAGGTGTGGTTCACGCCGTTCGGAATCTATGCCTACTGGGACATGTCGAGGCCCCCGTGGAACGTCGAAACCAACTGGGCCCTGGGTTCTGCGGCCGTGCTGATCGCCATACCCACGGTCTACGGCCTGTCGCTCGTCCAACAGGTCTTCGCAGTCCGTCGCTACCATGAAGGGCTCCGGGAGGCTTACGCCCGGCCACTCTCTCCGACCTGCGAGGGGTGCAAGGTGAGGCCATGCTCGTGGAATACCCGGACCAGCGAATGGATGGACACCTGCTCGGCTTGCCGCGGCGACGAGTACTTCGACAACGACCACATGATCGGCTAACAGCGCCGCGTTACCGATAGGAAGCCCTAACTGATCGTTCAGCATGAAGGTCGTTGTGGGGCTTGGTAGTCGGGTGTTGTGTCGGCAGGATCTGTCGGGTGTCTGCTGATCTTGTCCCGGTCGACCTGTGGGAACGAGCGGCACACAAGGACAGCAGGATGAGACGTCTGCTCCCGGCCTACAACTTCCCCGTGGCTGAGGCCGCGCTGGGCTAGATGGAGCAGTACCGCGACTCATGGGATCTGATGGGTCGTCTTGATGGTGGCCAGTCCGGAAAGAGGGGGCAAGTTCGCTGTTCAGCTGTCCCGGAGAGGCGGCCGTTCCCCTGACCGCGTACCCAGACCGCCGGGCGCGCACCGCCCCGAACCATCACGACCCCACAAGCTCTACGAGTTCAGCCTGAGTAACGGCAAGCCAACGAGGAGAAAGCGCGCTCTCGACACGCCTTCCTCACGCTCGATCGTCTGCCTCGATGCCCCGTACCAACTCCTGCGGCAACGCTTCGAGTTCCTTCGGTCACGAAACGGGTAACAAGCCTCTGATGTCGACGCGTGGCGATCGATCCCTCCATACTGGCCGGCATCGAGAAGCTAACTGGCAGCGGGAAGGGGGGACGCATCGGTGGAGTACGTGCGGCTCGCGGACGGCAGTCAGACGGTGGCCACGACCGTCGTCAGCGTGATTCTGGGCGGCATTATCCTCTTCGCGATCGTCGCGAAGGTCGCCGAGAATCTGTCGGCCCTCGCCCGGGCCAAACCTAGCGATCTCGGTTTCCCTCTGATGATCGCGTCGGTAATGTTCCTTGTCCTCTGGCTCCTCCTGGCGGTCTTCATGACGTCGGGGACACAGGCGGCAGCCGTCGCGGGCGGCATCGTGGGCGTGCTGTTCCTCGGCATGCTGCTCTTCGGGGAGCCGGCCCCTTCGAGGCCGCACGACCGCGAATGGAACGCGTCAGTGGATAGAAGAGGGGCAACTCTGCCGTGACGTCACCGGATTCGACGGAGCCGATGCAGTCGCGGCGCTCGGTGATGGCCCGCGACGCCTGCCTGGTGGCTCTGGTCGGCACACCGACCCTCGTCTGGTACGGCGCCTGGCGCTTCGCATCGGCGTCCCTGGCCGTGGCGGCCTGCGTCGCCCTGGCAGTCGGTTGTGCCGCCACGCTGATCGCCTCTCGCCTGGGGCATGCGCGGAAGATGCTGGCGGCCCTGGGATTGCTAGCCCTTTCTGTGGCTCTCGCGGCGCTCACAGGCCGAGCTCAGGACTACTTCCTGCCGGGTATTCTCATCGACGCGCTCTACGCGGTGGTGCTGTCGGCGAGCGTGGCGCTGCGGCGGCCCCTGATCGGCGTGGTGCTGCGCGCCGTCGCCGGGCGATGGCGGTTCCGGGTTCCGGGTTCGAAGCGGGCGCACGCACTGCTCACCTTGCTGTGGGCGGCACGGTTCGCCGCGGAAGCCGTCGTGATGACCGTCCTGTACCTGCGCGGCGACACCGATGTCCTGCTCGTGGCGCGCTTCGTGCTGCGCGCGCCGTTGCAGATCGCCTGCGCTGCGGTGACGCTCGCCGTCCTGGCTCACGGCGCTGCCCGGCAGCGTAAGGCGGAGACCGACTCGCCGAAGGCTGCCGGGAATTAGGGAGTCGAGTCCCGGTTGCCGGGCAGGGGGAGCCGTGTCGTGCCCCTTGCGTGGACCAGGGCCCGCATGCCCCAGCGCGCCGGTACGGCGATGACGGCAGGGGGGACGAGTGCGCGGCTCAGGGCGATCGTCTCCGCGATCCGGCCGAGTTCCCCCGGCGACCCGTGCAGTGGCCGGCGCAGGACCAAGGAGGGCAGCGTCCTCCACCGCGTCCGTCGCGGGGGCAGGCGCAGATCGCCGTACCAGGATGCCCGGATGTCGGCAGACGGCAACAAGCGGGCATGCCCGTCCAGTTCGTTCACCGCGCGGCGCCCGGCGGACGACCGCCAGACCGGGTGCAGCGCGAGCAAGCCCTCCGGCCGTAGCACCCGGAGCAACTCGGTCAGCAGTTCGTCGACGTCCCGTACATGCTGGGCGACGAAGCTACCCAGGACGACGGAGAACGTGCGGTCACCGAAGGGCAGGGCCTGCCCGAGCGCGGCGACCGCCCTCGAACCCGCCGGGGGCTCGTCCGCGTACGCGGGGTCGACTCGGACGACATCCAGCCGCTCACGCCCGAAGGGTGAGTCGCCGGCGCCGATGTCGAGAATCGGACCCGCACGGTCCACCACTTCCAAACCGAACACATCTGCGTAGAACTCCCTGGTTCCCCGCCCGGTTCTGATCGTTTGCCGTGAGCGATCGAGATCTTTCCGGTGAACTTCCCGCATCATTGTGCACTTCCGATCTCAGATAATCGAACTACTCAGCACATATGGACAGTTCATGGTGCACTCGGTCACACTGTTGGAACTTTGCATCACCGATCAAGGGGGCGGGTATGCAGCAAGGTAGTTCGACAACCATCCAAGATCGCGAATTGTTCGTAGAGCTCGTGGGTTCGATCAAGCAGGACTGGCGTACGGCGGAGACGGCGGACAGCACACGAGAGCGCCGGCGGCTTCTCGAACCGCGCGCCGATGAAGGCGTCACTTGGTGAGAAAGGATTCCGGTCTCCGGCGGTACAGCCGGCTGACCAGGGTTCATGCCGCGAGCGCCGCGGCCTTCGTCTACCCCCTCGGCCCCTTAGTGGCCGCGGGGGGAGACGTCTCCCCAGCTCCGGTGATCGCGATCTCGGCCCTCGGGGTGCTCGGTCACACCTATGGATGTACGGTCAACGACCTCGCCGATCTGGAGTCCGACCGACGGAACCCGGCGCGACGCAGAAGTGTTCTGGTCAGTGGTGCTGTCAGTATTGCCGGGGCGCGTATCGCGCTCGGAGTTCAGTTAGCTCTGGCCGTCGTGCTGACGATCTTCACCGCGGTCGCGGGAGAATCGGGGTGGTTGTTCGCCGTGGGCATGACCGTCCTTTTCGCGACAGTCACTTTTTCCAACACCCATCAGAAGCGCAGGATTGCCCATCCCTTGGTGATGGACCTCCTGTTCGGCGTGAACATGGGCGCACCGGCTGTCCTGTGCTGTGCCGTCACGGGCCCGGGTGATCTCACGCCCGCATGGCTGGTGGCCGTGGCCTTCGGTATCCACATGGTCCTGCTCAATGTCGTTGCCGGAAATCTCAAGGACCTCGAACACGATCGGGCGGTGGGAGACGACACGACGGCGCTCCGGGCGGGGGTGCGGCTGACCGATTCAGGTCGGCTGATACCGACGCGCCCCTATCTGCTGCTGCTCTGCGTTCTGCTGCTCGGTTCGGTGGCCTCCCTTCTCGCACTGGTCCTGGCAGCCCCGTCTTCGGCCGGACACCGCGCGGTGGCGACGGCCGTACTGCTCGTCCTCCAGGGCATGGCCGGCCATTCGCTGTGGACGCTGGTGCGGCAGGCGCGGGCCGTGGACCCGAACGGCCGGGAGCGTTATCTCGGCTTGAATTTCTTCTCGTTGATGGTGGCGTGCTTGCTCTGGGCACCCCTCGCGACGGTCGTCGTCGCCGTCCTCACCGCCGTGTGGCTCGTGCTGACCCGCGGCCTGGTGGCCCTCCCTACCCGTGAGCAGGAGAAGATCGCCTGATGCCGTCCCTGAACGAGGCGTGCTCCGCCGTGCCCTGGGAAACCGTCGTCGCTCGCATTCACCACGAGATCACTCGCGCCGTACCCGCGCTCGACAGGACTGTCCGGGAACTCCCTCGCAAGGTGTTCGGCCTCGATTCCGGCTTCTTCTACATGCCACTCGCCCAGGCCATGCACTGGGGGGAGGAGGACGGAGGCTGGCTGGAGGAGGTCGCTACCGTCTTCGGCCTCGGGCACCTGTACTACGTCCTGCACGACCAGCTCGTCGACCACGGACGGCTTTCGCCCAGGCAAGCTGTGCTCATGGACTCCGCGCTCACTCTGTACCTGACGCGCGGGGCACGGCTCGGGGCCGGAACCGAGCGCTTCCTGGTGTCCCATGCCGCCGGTGCGGCCGCCTATGCCGAGGCGCTCTTGCGAGACATCGCACACAACGAGCGGCCGGGAGACGACTACAGCCCCGACGACGTATTCCGTCTGGGAGAGAAGGCCGCCCCCGGGATTCTGGCCCTGGTTGTCGTGGCGGCGCGCTGCGGACGGTCGCAGCACCTCGCGCAGCTGCCCCAGGCCGTCACGGACCTGTGTTCCGGACTCCAGTTGCTCGACGACCTGCAAGATCTGAGGGAGGACTGGGAACACCGCAACGTCACCTTTCCCGTCTCCTTGGGCATCAGCGCGCTGGGCATCAGCGCCCCGGACGGTGCCGATCCCTCGCACGCGCCCTTCGCCGCACACACCGCCGACGACCTCCTCGACGCCCTTTATCTGAGCGGCGGAGCAGCCGTGGTGCTGCGACTCGCACTGCGCTGCCTGGAGCGGGCGCGCGCCGCGCTGTCGCGGACCGACGCCGGAGTCGTCCTCGGGCTGACCGACACATGGGCCGAGCGCGCCGCAGGGCAGCTCGACCGAGCGGAGAAGGGATCAGGCGCCCATGCTCGTCTGGGGTGACCGCGTGAAGCCCCCGGTCCGCACCCGGCTGACCGGGCACACCTACGGTATCTACTACACCCTCTGCATCGGTCTCTTCCGCCCCACCGTGCGGGTGCCGCGCACGGTGATGCCCCCGGACCCGGTGCTCTACTACATGCCGCACGGAGACCTCGTCCCCGGGGTCTTCGCCGCTCGCGGATTCCGTCATTTCGCCTGGGTCAACGACAACACGGTCGGCGGCTACGCGGCAGCACTGCCCGCTCTGGCCGCAGGAGTGGACGTCTTCCGCATCGGCCGTGGAGGACACCGCAGTCCGTACCAGCAGGTCCGGGATTTCCTCCGCGAGCGCACGGGGCCCGTCGGGATCTTCACGGACGGAGGCCGCCGGGACGGCAGGGTGAGGACTTCCCTTGCAGCGCTGGCGAAGGACACCGGCAGGGCGGTCGCGCCCTTGCGCGTCCGCGCGGACCGGGCCTGGGAGTTCCAGGGCCAGTCGGTGCCCCGTCCCTTCAGTACGATCCGGGTCGCCCGGGGCGAGCCGATCCCCGCCGCCGCGCTGTCCGCGGCCGGAACCGAGCGGAGCCGGGAGATGCTCCAGCGCGCCCTGGACGCACTGAGCGAGGCGGCACCAGGCGGGCGAGAGACACCGTGAGAGACGCCAGGACCGCGCACGGCACTGCCGTACCGGCCGCAGCCGTCTCCGGCCGTAACGGCACAGGGATCGCCGGACGCCTCTGGGACTACACGGGTCTGGTGCGGCTGGAGTGCCTGCCCCTGCTATCGGTGCCTTTCCTGCTGGGCTTTGCCGTGTCACCCACCGGCTCGCCGGCGACGGCATACGCCTGGTTCGCAGCCGGTCTGGCCCTGCACGGCCTCAGCTGTGCCAGCAACGACATCGCCGACAGGGAACTGGACGCCCTGGACCCACGGCGAGCCAACCGGCCCCTGACCTCGGGACGCGTACCGGTCCGGCACGCTGTCGTCCTGTCGCTGCTCCTGGGCGCGCTGTTCACGCTCGCGGTGCTCACCCTGCCCAGCGAGCACCCTTCCCTCCTGTGGGTCTCCCTGGCCCTCACCGTCTGGGGCAACACGCGGCAGAAGCGCTCCCGTGTCCCAACACCGGTGTCCGACCTGCTCTGGGGCGTCAGCGTGGCCGCGCCGCTGCTCGCGTTCACCCCGGCGCCCACGGCCGGACATCTGGCGGCGGCGGCCGCTCTCGCCCTGGTGGTCACCGCGTTCGACGTGGCGGGAGGAGACGTCAAGGACCTAGAGACGGACCTGTCCGCCGGACTCCGCACCACGGCGATCGTGCTGGGCCTGCGGCCCGGACCGCACGGTGTCGGCACGTCCACCGCATTCCGGCTGACGATGACAGCCGGCTACGCGGTGACAGGGGCGCTGTGCCTGACAGCACTCCTTACCGCGTCGGCCCAGCTTCCGCTCCTCCTGACCACCCTCACGGCCCTCCTCGCGGGCACTGCGCCCCTGGCACGCCACACCGCCGGACGGCGCGTCTCGGCCGGCGGCCGCAGCGTGCTGTTCCTGGCCGGCCCGTTCATCGCGGTGCTGGGCGCGACGGCGGCCCTGGCACCCCGCCCCGCCCAAGTCGCCCTGAGCATGGCAGCCGTGACGGGAGCCACGCTCGCGGCTGGCCTCGGTCGACGGCTCCTGGCCCGCACCGCACGGCGCCTGCCGTCTGCGCACAAGGAGCTGCCGGAGGCGTGAAGGGCTGCCCGACCTGGGGAACGAGTCAGAAGATCCGGGCCACGGGCTGGGTTTGTGAGCACACCGCGGTCCGATGGCCTGCCGGCGGGGACCCCTACAACTTCAGGCTGAACCAGATCGTCTTCCCCTGGTCCGTCAGCCGTACGCCCCAGTCGTCGGCGAGAGCGCGAACGAGCAGGAGGCCACGCCCGGACTCCTCGTCCTGGGCGGCGCGGCATGGCTGGGCAGGAGCAGCTGACGTCTTCGTGGCCGTCCTCGTCGGGCAGCAGTGCCAGCAGGACGTGGTCGACGGTGGCCTCCAGGTCGACTGCGGCAGCCGCAAGTTCGTCCAGGGCGCGATCTGCTGGGTCAGCTTGTCCTCGATGTCGGCCCCCAGAGTCTGTCTGCAGTGACGATGAAGTTGGGGTCGTCGGCGTACTCGGGCATAACACCGACGACCTCGCGTAGTCGGGAGTCGCGCGACTCTCACGTTCTGACAGGTAATGATCACCTTGAGTGGTCACCGGGGGCATAGTGACGCCAGGTTCCTCCGGCCTCTTCGGCGAGCCGGGTGGTGTGGTCGTCGTTGTAGCCGAGCATCCGGGCGATCACCGGAGCGGGGGCTTGGAGGACGAGTTGGCGGATCGCCGCTGTGCGTCCTGGCCGGGTCGGGAAGCCCAGTTGGCGGAGCCGAGGTGCCATGGCTTCCCGAGTCATGGGCTGTCCGGCCCAGCGGCCGGGGAAGAGCCATCGGGCTTCGGGGTTGGTCGCGGTCTTGGTGTTCGGTCGCGGCCCCAGGTAGTTGAGCAGCATTCCGTCGAACGGGGCGGGAACGGGCGACGGTGGGTCGCCGAGCCGGACGAGGACTTTGCCGCCCTCGTGCTGGACGTCGTCGCTGCTGAGCCTGGTGATCCGCGTAGGCGGCTGGGCGTAGAGGAGGACAAGGACGGCGGCCACGCGGTCCTGGAGCGGTATGTCGTCGCGGTTCACGAGCTGTCGCAGCAGCGCGAGCCGTTGGTGCTGGGTGATCGGCGCAGGATTCGCCGTCGAGCGGTGCGGGATGGTGACGGTCGGCATGTGCCTGGACTGCACAGCCCAGCGGAGGAAGGAATGGGTGAGGCGCCGGGCGGTGTAGCCGCCTGCATACCAGGTGTCGACATCGGCCTGGGTGCAGTCGGCGAGGCTGCGTCCGCGCTGGGCAAGGTGTTCGAGGAAGTTGATTGCAAGGCAGAGCTTGTTGCGGGCCTGCTGGGTCTGGCTGCTGGTGAGCGGCCCATGGCCGGCCAAGGCGCGGAGACGGCGTTGAATGTGCCACGTGGCGAAGAGGTCCAAGAGCTTGCGGTACTCGGGGTCGCTGACAGTCGGCAGTTTCTCGGCGAGCCACCGCTGGAACAGCAGCAGATGCCGGTCGGCCGGCGGAAGGACACCGCACTGCATGAGCAGGTCGCGCAGGTAGGCGACCGATCTCCACGGCGTGAGCTGACTCAGCCCCTCATGGGTGAGTGGGGCTCGGTTGCGGGCCAGGGCCTGGAGGTTCTGCTGGACGTGCGGCTGATTGGTCCAGGTCAGCCCGCCCCAGGGGCGCTCTATCTGTCGGAGCGTCTCGAACAGTGGGAGGAGTTCGGGCCGGATGCGGCCGGTGTCGTCGCCGAGGAGTTCGTGAAGGCGCTCGGCCAGGACACAACGGGCGCAGATTCCGCGGCGGTAGCGTCGTGCTTCTTGGCCGCACTGTCCGCAGGTGAAGTTGCCTAGGCCACCAGCACAGTCGGTGCGGAGTTTGCCGCCGTCCGGTGCGAGGCCCGGGGTAAGCCGCTCGATGCCGCAGCCTGCGCAGGTTCCGTAGGTCTCCAGGGCCTGGGCGTAGCAGCTCGCACAGAGGTAGCCCTCGGGCCAGTGGGCTGCCCTGGGTCGGACGGCCCGGCGGCATCTCACGCAGAACGGGTCTTCGGCGTGGACGCGGGTACGGCTCATCCTTCAGGCCGCATGCGGGCGCGTTTGGGACGGACGGCCGACAGGTCGACGACTGCGTCGCCGGTGGCGACCTTGCGAATGACGGCGTTCTCCGCCTTAGTGGCGATCAGATCCGTTGGCGTGCAGTCGAAGATGTCGCAGAGCGCGGCCAGCACCGGAAGGGACAGGCGCTCGGGAGTGCCGGTAACCAGGCGGTGGACCTGCGAGAGGGAGAGGTTGACGCCACGCTCGGCAAGAGGCGGGGCAAGCTCGCTGGTGGTGAACATCCCGGCGACAGCCATCTTCTCGCGCAGTCGCCACTGGTAGCTGACCTGGCGTTTCATCAGGCCCTCCTCGCGGGCTTGAGAGCGGCCTCGACCGTCGCGTCCAGGGCGCGACGCAGGGTGCGGGTCCGGAAGTCGGAGGAGACGCAGGTGTAGACCGAGGTGGTGCTGGCATGCTCGTGGCCGACTTGCTGCTGCACGAACAGCGGATCCCAGCCGTCTTCGATCAGGTGGGTGACGTAGGACCTTCGCAGCGAGTGGAAATCCAGGACCGGATCCAGGCCGAGGTCGTCGCGGTAGGCGGCGAAGCGGGAGTCCAGCCGCTGCAGTCCGACCCGCCGACCGCGTTCGGACGGCCATAGGGCGGGACCGTCCGCGTGCCGCGTCGCCGGCCTCACCTCACTGATCCACTGGTCGACGATCTCGGCCGACCACTCCCACACAGTCAGCACGCTGCGGCGCTTCGGGGGCGATCCCTTCTTCGCCTTGCCGTGGCGGACGTAGCAGACGCCGTACTCGCCGAACTCCGCCGCTTCGGGGTTGCGACCGAAGTCAGCCGTATCCAGCATCCGCGTCTCGTTGCGCCGCAGCCCGTAGGCGTACGCAGTCTTGAGGAGCATCGCGTCACGGAAAGCCGGCAGCCAGCCCTTGCGGCCGCATCCACGGACCCGGCTCACCTCATCGTCGGCGTGGTCGAAGAGCGCCTGCAACTCATCCCGGGTGAAGGCCCGTTTCGGGGACTCGGCCTCGCACTCCTGCATGTGCACGGCGGTATTCCACTCGTGACACACCTGGATCGGATGGGTACCGAAACGGTGCTCACACTCCGCTGCCCAGCCGTAGGCCGGGTCGGTGGTGTAATCGCAGAACAGACGCACCGCCACCTGGTATCCGCGTAGCGTCGAGCGGACACAGCCACGGACCGCCCGCAGGTCACCGAACCACTCGTCAGCCAGCATTGAGGACCAGCTCCACGGAAAGGCATCCGCGTGCGCGGCGAACGCCCGCACCTTCCGCTCCCGACCGTTGATGGTCCACAGCGCGAGGTTCCGCGCCAGTTGTTGGTTGCGCCAGCCGTCCAGCATTGCCTCGAAGACCTGCTCCTCTGGCCACAACAGCGGCACTCCGTCAGCCAGGTGTAGCCGCGCGGCCCCAGGGGCCGCCCCGTCCTTACCCGCCAAATTCATCACGCTCCGTAGATCGCATCCGACGCGAGAATGTCGCATCAGACGCGAAGCCCGGAGCGGAACGGCAGGTCAGCCATCCGATCAGGTGAAGCGGGACGACACAGGCCCTGCCCGTCCGCTACCGTCTCTGCAGACCAACTGCGAAGCCTCAATCCACTGGTCAGTGCTCTTCTACGTCCGGTCGACCAGCGTGGCGCAAAATACGTTCAGTTAGCATCGGGTGCGATTCGCGCCGGTTCGGAGATCTCCGAGGAGCTGTACAGCGATAGCGTGAAGAAGCTCCCCGATGGCATCCACCGGATCTTCGACGCCATGACCGGCTGCAGGACCTATCAGGTCGTCGCGGGCGGCACCCCGGTCGACGTGACCTCGCAGAAGCTGCCCGCACCCCACGCCAGCGGTGACGAGCAGTGGAGCCAGCTCCTGACATTCATCGCCCGGGGACGGAGCACCGTGGTCAAGCAGACCGCGATCCGCGACGGCAACCTGCTGCTGGTCATCTCCGGCTCCCCGGCCCTCGTCGACCGCCACCTCGACAAGGCCCTCGACAAGGCCACGGCAACGAGCTGACCTGCGTGCACGTCACGCTGCTGCCTCCGACCACCGCAGGTCGGGGGCAGCAGTGCGTTACTGGCTGACGCGTTCAGCGGCGCGAGCGGCTTGGCCTGGTACCCAGGCTCGGACCTGGCCGGGCTGGAAGCAGAGCACGTTCGGGTTGTGACTGTGCGGCCCGTAGCCGCTGCAGGCGTTCACGAGCAGGTACGCGCCTGCGGGAACGTGCCAGTTCCAGAACCAGGCGTCCTGCCGCCGCCCGGTGTCGCACCAGGTCACGACACCTTTGGAGCCACGGCGGCCGTGCTGGTAGACCCGCGTCACCTGGAGGAGTTGCCCCTGCCCGGAGCTTCAGTGCTGCTGAAATGCCTGCCACTGCGGCGACGATGAGAGCGATGACCATAAAGGCGCCGGGGCTGGGGTGCATCGCCGCCTCCTACATCGTTCCATCAACGGGCGGCAATTCTTCCTGGGCATCGAAGACCGGGCCACTTCACTCGAGAAGCAAGAAAGTCCGGCCCCTCCAACTGGGAGGGTGCCGGACTGCGATCGTCGAGAGTTGTGTGCGGGACGTTAGATGGCCGGCGCGCGCAGGAGGCGCTCCTGGGTGGCCTCGGGCAGTACCCGCCGCAGGACCGGTGCGGTCGAGCTGAGGGAGGCGGCGAAGGCGGCGACGAGATCGTGCGGGACGCTGGCGGCGAACGATGCCGCCCACAGACACGGTGCGCCGAGCGCGGGCTCGGCCCACGCCTGCCATCCGGCCGGTCCCGTCTCGTCGTCCTCGGTGGACAGGGCCCGCGGGTCGGCGTCCTGGATGAGGGGCGGGACCTCGCCGAGGCTGATGTGCGAGGTGAACGTCGGGTCCGTCGCCGCCGCCTCGGGTTGGTCGATGTCGCGGAACCATCCGTGGGCGGCGACAGCGTCAAGGACCAGCTCGGATCCGGCGAGCGACACGGCAGGCTGGTCGCTAGCGTCGAGCGCGATGAGGAAGTCGACCACCGCCTCGCCGGGGACGTCACGGGTGAAGTAGGCCGACCACTGGGCGAGCGGGCTGCTCGCCTCGGCTCGGGCGGAAATCTGCCAGGCGATCGGCAGCTCGCCCAGGTGGAACGGCTCGTCCGCCAGGCCCCACTGGGCCCAGCGCAAGGCGTCGGGGCTGATGTGCAGGACGGTGCTGCGCAGGACCTGGCGGTCCTCCGGCGCCTCGTCCGGCTCGTGCCGTCCGCGGACGATCGTCAGGCTCGTCCAACCCAGGCCGGCGAGCGCGTCGGCGACGACGTCGTAGAGGCGCCCATCGTCACCGGCCAGGTGCCGGGGGCCGACCCAAAACGCGGGCTGTCCGCCACGCGGGGCGGACGAGTCGGACGGGAAGTCGGGGTACAGGGGCGCCTCCAAGGGCTCGGTGCGGGTCTAGTTGCCGCCGGCGCGGCGGCGAGGGCGGCGCGGGGGCGCCTGGACGGGGCCCTGCCACGTCAGGGCGATGGCGACCTCCGGCGGAAGGTGGCCGAGCTGTGCGTCCGGGTCCGGTCCTTCGGCGAGGTAGACGACGGTCTGGCCGGTCTCGTCGACCGACTGCAGGACCTGCGCCAAGCGGTGCGCCATCGGGGCGAAGGGGTTCATGGCCTGGCGGACCGGAGCACTCCGGTCGCAGCCGGACAACAGGTCGATGAGATCGCCGACGGTCATCTCCGGGGACGTCACAGACAGCCTCCTGGGGTTCGGGGGAAACGGGGGCAGTGGAACGGGCCGGCCTTCGGTACGGCCAGCGCTCACCGGGCGGTCACTACGTGTCGGTGTCCGCGCTGTCAGAGGCGGCGTGAGGTCTCCAGCACACTCGCTACGGTGGCGGCGACGATGTCGGCCGGCGTCTCGGTATCGAACGACAGTTGGTAGCCGCGGACTTTGGTGGTTCCGGTGACAGCGATCTTCCATCCCTCGCTATCCGTGCCGGGGCGGCCGAGCGGAAACCAGCCGAGGTAGAACCGGCCGTCCTTGGAGCTGACGTGCACGTCCGCGCGATCATCGACGATCAGGTGGAAGTCCTCGGCGGAGAACTGGTCCATGACCAGGGTCGGCTGACCGGGGCCGAGCTGCCACTCCCGCGGTCGCAGGGCTTCGACGGTGGTGGAGAAACCGGGGCCCGCAGGGGCTACGGTCACGGGCAATCACCTCTCTGACCTGGGGTTTCTTGCAAGGTCGTCTACGTTGACATGCCCTTGCGCCCGTTGGCCAGTCTTTCCGCGATCTTTCCTGTCTGCCCCCGGCGAACCGTTGTCCTTTGACAGCGAAGTTAGTCGTGTGCGGTGCGCTGACCTGGGGCGACTGGATTGGATGTCAACGAGTCCGCTAAGCGGGCTCGGTGAAGTCAACTCCCTATGGCCCGATGCCTCGTTCGGGCGGATGCTTGCTTCTCTGAACTAAGCGACAGCGTGGGATGCTGACGGTATGTAAAGTTCTGTCAAGTAGCGTCCACTGTCGTCACGCGGCCCAGAGGTGCCGGAAGACTTGATTCATGAGCACTGAAGAAGCCCATGAGATGGAACCTCGCCCTGAGCCTGAGAGGCCGCTCAGGAAGGTGGCCGCGATAGTGGCGATCACGCTTCTCTCCGCCATCACTGGCGGGGTAGCTCAGGCCGTGACGGAGAGAATTATGGGCGCCTAATCTGACTAGCGCGGATGGAATGACGGGTGGAAGGGCCAAGCGAATTTCGATGCCTTCGGAGGAGCAACTTCCTGAGGGCCCTCGTCGCACATTTCTGGCCGCCATGCATGTGCACTACCGAAATGCCGGGTGCCCGAGCACCCGCAGGATCAGCTCTATGGTCGACAGGACGGACTCCGCAAAAGACATCATCTCCCATCAGGCAGTGGCCAATATCCTTAACGGGAAAAGCTTTCCAGCCTGGTCCAAGGTGGAGGTGATGACCGCAGCCCTCCTGCACTTCGCCGACATCGAAGTTACAAGCCAAGAGATCGCAGCAATCCGCGAACTGTGGCTCGCCGGGCACTACGAGGAACAGGGAGCCGCCCCGTCAGTCAGCTTCCTCGGCAGGACCCCTGGCGACGCTGAGGATCAAACTGGCGTCAGCTCCCTACTCGAAACGGACCTTTACCCGCTCACATCAAGCTTTGACGCCGAAACCGTTGAAGCGCAAAGGAGGGAGAATGCTGCCGGCGATGAAGAAGGTCGCGACGCACCCTCGTATGAGGAGCTGTTCGTCAGATTCATAGCCCAGCCATTGCCGGGACCTGGCATGTTCTCGATCGACTTGGTAGCCGGGACGCTTCAGGTGGTCGTAAACACGGAGCACCCTATGGGGGCCTCCATTCTCCACGTCATGGAGAATGGAGATGAGAGATCTTCGCGACTGATGAAGAACCTCCTCGTCTCATGGGCGCGTATGGAAGATGAGATCCCTTCAAGTAGGCAGCGGAACTCGGTCGCGATGATTCGACGTGACTGGGGTCGTTATGCCCGATGGCTTGAAATTCCGGAGGGTGAATAGATATGGCTCCGCCTTGAGTCGTCCTGAACGGAATCAAGTGCCCCGTGCGGTGATTTCCCTCAACGAGGGCATCCTTAGCTAGGTTCGCTGTCAAACGCCTCGATTGGATGACAACGGACAACCGTCCGTTGACATCGAACTGTGGGGCCTCAGATGGCGTGGCCAAATCTCGCGGCCATGGCCACCTCGTGGCCGATTGACCATGGATCTGAGGATTTCTGGCCACCCTGTTCGCTCTAGGGGATGAAGGCGAGGTGGCGCAGCCCTCTTCTGGGACAGTCGCTCGGCAGTCCGGCCTCCCGGCTGCTCCCGCTGAACGCCTAACTCGGTGCCAGGCTCCTGACCCATGAACATGTCGGGCTGGGCATCTTCATCACCACCGTCGCGCTGATCCTCGCGGCGAACCTGACGGTCCGAGGGTCTGAAACCGCTCGGCGTAGAACCGTAGAAATGGCGTCTCCCGGCAGCCGGTCATGGGGGCCCGCCGGCCGGAGTACCTCAGCACCTCCCGCCAGCGCCAGCCCGTTGTCTCCTGCCTACGATTCCGGGACCAACCCCGGCACCGTAGGCGAAGATCGGGGACATGAGTTTGTGGGGTATGGGACAGGAGACAGCCACCGCCCTCATGGGCGCCGGAGGAGCTGTGGTGGGCGCGGCTCTCACCGGGATGTTCACCGTTCGTGGTGCGCGACGGCAAGCCGCAGCCGCTGTCCAAGCTGGGCTCGCCCAGGCCGCCAGCTCCTACCTCGGCCCCCTCGACACGGCCCGCCGCGCGGCGCAGAGGGAAGCCTACGTACGGCTCATGACGGCAGCCCAGAGCTACGCGACCGAGGTACACCCGGTCCTTCGGCTGGCCAGGGGGATGGACAGGGCGGCCGCGAACACAGGCAACCTCTCCCGCAGGGTGGCCGCCCGCGAGGCCGCGGCGGAAGCAGACTTCCGGGGCCGCATATCGGCAGTAAACAACCCGAACCCGGTATCGACGGCTGTCCAGCATGTGGAGCTCGAAGGGCCCGCCGAGGTAGCCGAGGCCGCGCGGCAGGTGCGCGCCGCCACCACCGGCCTCTTCCGCATGCTCCGGCAGGCGGGGCGTGGCGAGCGCGTGGCCGGAGGAGTCGTCCCGCCGGACCCGGAGCGCTCCTGGACGCGTCATGAGGAGCTGCTCACCGCGATCGAGCGGTTCACGCAGGCCGCGCAGGAGCACCTGAACCGCCGAGACCATCCACGCACTGACGAGCGGCCCGGGCGGCGGGCACGGGTCCCCGCGTTCTTCAGCCGGAGCAGCGCCCGCCGGACAACCACGTGACCGCTCACTCATGGATGCCGGCACCTACTGGCCGGGCTGCACCTTCACGATGTTGATATCCGTGGCGGTGCCCTCGGCCTCTAGCGTCCTCTTGCGGTCCTACGCGGTGGGCAGGTTGTAGCTCACCGCCGACGTGCGCTTCTTGCCGTCCTGTACCCACTGGACCCGGTAGTTGCTCCCTCGTCGGCTTGGTGTGCGACGACCAGCCGCGATTCCACAACCTCGCATCTAGGACTGCATGCGTGGCCCTGCCCTGGTCAGAATGAGCCGGGCACTGTGGCAGCGGCGGTGGGGGCCGGACCGTCGCAGGGCTCCGAAAATCGAAGTGATCACTTCCTTGTCTCCCCTACCCTGCCGGACACCGACAGCCCCTCCTGACGAGGACGCCCGATGACGAGCAACCCCACCGTGCGCCCGGAGATCATCGACTTCTACACCCGGTCCGACGAAGCTTCACGGCTGCAGACCACCGCCACAGGCACCCTGGAGTTCGCGCGCACCCGCGAATTACTGCGCCGCCACCTCCCGCCGGCACCGGCCCGCGTGCTCGATGTCGGCGGTGGTCCCGGAACGCACGCCCGGTGGTTGGCCGACGACGGTTACACGGTGCACGTCGTGGACCCCGTCCCCAAGCACGTCACCCAGGAAGCCGCCATTGACGGCGTGACGGCCGAACTGGGCGACGCCCGCCGCCTCACCGCCGCGGACAGGACGTACGACGTCGTTCTGCTTCTCGGCCCGCTCTACCACCTCCACGACAAGACCGACCGGATCTCCGCGCTGACGGAGGCGGCCCGCGTGGCCCGGCCTGGCGGACTCATCGCCGCTGCGGCGATCTCCCGCTATTCGCCCCTCCTCGACTACATCGCGACCACCGGTATCACCGAGTCAGCGATCCAGGACGGGGTCCGTGACACCCTGGCCCAGGGCCGCTACGCCGGACAGCGCGGCTTCACCGTCGCCTACTTCCAGACCTCCACCGAGCTGCGCGCGGAGGTCACGGAGGCCGGTCTTACCGATCCCATCCTCTACGGAATCGAAGGACCCGGGTGGGTGGCGGTCAAGGCCATCGAGAAGTACACCAACGCCAACCTCATGGGCACGGACATATACGAAGCGGCCCTCGCCGCGGCGCGCATCGCGGAACCGCACGCGGCCCTCACCGACGCCTCCGCCCACTTTCTCGCCATCACCGGGCCCTGACCGGTCTAGGGTGTCGCCACATGACGCTGCTGATCGTGGGTGGGTCCGGGTTCCTGGGCACCGAGCTGGTCCGGCAAGCTGTATCGGCGGGGCGCCCGACGGCCGCGACCTATACGACCAGGCCCGGCAGTGCTCCGGGGGTTACTTGGCGCAGCCTCGACCTGCGGGATCCAGGGAGCGTGGAAGCGGTCGTGGCCGAGGTGAACCCTCGCGTCATCGTCAATGCATCGAGCGGCGGGGCCGACTGGGCAGTCACAGCCGAGGGACCCGTCCGCCTCGCGATCGCCGCGGCGAAGGCCGGAAGCAGAATGATCCAGGTCTCCACCGACGCCGTCTTCTCCGGCAAGAGCCACGTTCCCTACGACGAACACTGCAGGCCCGACCCCATCACCCCGTACGGAGCGGCGAAGGCCGCCGCGGAAACGGTGCTCCTGATCCATCCGGACGCCGTCGTGGCCCGCACTTCGCTGATCATCGGCGACGGACAGTCCGAGCACGAACGCACCGTCCACGAACTGGCCGCCGGTACCCGCGAAGGCGTCCTCTTCACAGACGACTTCCGATGCCCGGTCCACGCGAGCGATCTGGCCGCAGCGCTCCTCGAACTCGCGTCGGGCGACACGACCGGCGTCCACCACCTCGGCGGGAACCAGGCTCTCAGCCGGCACGAGCTGGGCGTGCTCATCGCCCGACGCGACGGACTCGACGCATCGCGACTGCCCACCGGCCTACGGGCCGACAGCACCCTTCCCGGGCCCCTCGACATCCGCCTCGACAGCCGCTCGACACAGCGCAAGTTGCGCACCACGCTGCGCGGCGCGCACCAGTTCCTCGCCCCCACGGCCTGGACGCCGCAGCCCGGCGACCGCGCGTCACGCGGGCGCCGGTAGAAGAACGACACACGCGCTTCAGCTACCAGACAGCACAGTAAGCCCCGCAGATCATCAGCTGCCGAGAGTCCCCATACACGTCATGCACCGGCTCGTCGCCGCAGCTGCGCGTTCCCCCAGTGGCAACGGCTGGGCTGCCTTCGCTGATACGGTCCCAATCTCCGGGGGACGGATCGAGAATCCAACCCCACTTCGGGGGCCGCACCTCGTCTTCTGTCATGTGATCGCAGGCGCCTGGAACGTGCGCCTTACCACCCTGTTTGATCAAGATAGGGTTGCCGGGGAACCGCCGCCACTCCTGCCGAACACGCCCTGTCTCCGGGTACGCCTTGGGCACGCTGCCATCAGGAGGGCAGGCGCACCCCATGCCGATGTCGCATCGCTCGCAGCGCACCTCTTTCATGTGAACAACTCTCCCATCTGAGAGTGCACAGCTCACGCGCAACGGCAGGGCCTCGGTGTCCTTGCAGGGACACCGAGGAATCAACCCCGTTACGGGTCTTCATCGGCGCATACCGCGATTCGACTGGGTTGGATGGCAAATCGGCTGGCTTCACTGACAACGGACTGCTGGATTACCGCCTCGGGACGACTGTTGTCCCGTCTCGAATGATCTGGCTTCCGCCTCAAGTGGTCTGGCCCGATTCGATTGTGGTATCAGGTGACCTGGTCCGCTGTCCGTCCGAAAAGGACCATGCTGTGCAGTACGTGTTGGCCGAGATCGGGAAGTTGTACCGGCTGACCACCCTGGACCTTGGCCACAACAGCCTCACGTCCGTCCATCCAGGCCATGCCCGAAGCCGTCGCCGCTCACAGCAAACACGCCCCCGGCAGCCGCACCTTCGACGGTTACCGCAAGAAGCGAATCCCGTGGGACCAGAACCCCACCCGCACCCTCGCCCTCGCCCTCGCCGGATGAGCGACACCATCAGCGGGCACAGCTCATCGCACGGTGCGCGCAGGCCCCCCAGGGGCTGTCGCCGATCACCTGGTGATCACGGACTCACCATTCGTGAGGGAAGTCGTCAAGTGTGTGGAGCGTTCCTTTCATTACGGTTTTATTGCCCCAATGAAAGGGTCCCACGTGCGTAATGTCCCGGGCGATAATGGCGTTGCCGCTTTTCGCCACCACTCGCTCTTGCTCGGGTAGCAGCAGGTTGAGTGCGCCCACCGAGAGAAATTGCAGGGCGTCGATGCTCCACAGGATGGGGATCGCGTCCCAGCCGGAAGGCGTGGTGACAGCAAGTCCGATCTGGGTGGCCAGTGAACCAGCGACGTAGAGTGACAGCAGGGGTATCAGGGTGGTCAATCCGATGAAGGCGGTCAAGCACACGGCGAAAAATGCCAGTATGCGCATAAGCCTCTCTACCCACCCGCGCCGACCGCCCTGAAGCCACCAGCGCACCATTTGCTTGGGGTTCCCCCAGACTGCCTTGGTCACCGCCACGGACAGAGCGATGAGTGGGGCTGCTAGCGCCTTGGTTCCAAGGGTGACCACAGCAGCGCACACCAATAGCGCCAATCCTCGCTGACTACCTGAAGGCGGCAGCACGAAGCTGTCCGACCACAGGGAGGCGGTCCACAGTCCGAACGCCGTCACTGCTGTGACGGCCAACCACCTAAGCAGATGGGCCTGACCTCGCATGATGCGCGCGTGCAGCGACTTGTGGCGTTCGAGTTCCCGCGCCAGTTCGCGTGCCCGACTTGCTGCCTGGGCGAACTGAGCTTCCTCCTCCGGAGACGGCCCTTGGCCTGTCCCTCGGTTCAACGCCAGCTCGTCAGCACGGGGGTTCTTGGCCACCAGGATTTGACCGACGGCTGTGGTCACGCTGAGGGTGGGGGTCTGGTCCGGGACCTGTTCGGGTATGCGACGGGTGATATATGCGAACAAGTCTTCCACGGTGATGTACCCGTCCTTGTCCAGGTCCGCCTCGCCACTGCGAAGTCCCGCCACGATCGCCGACGTGAACACTGATGGCTGGTTCCTGAGCCGACTCGACCTCTCCGTCTCGTAGCTGTATTGCAAGGCGGTCGAGGAGGTGATCACGATCCGTCCCTTGCCCTGGAACTCCGCGCTCAGGTCCACCTGGGTCTCGCCGCGCGCCCGCATGTCGCGGGCGAAGGCGCCGCTGTAGCAGCAGTCGAGCAGCAGGACGATGCGCTGGCTCCTACTACGCTCCATGCAGTCGGCGAGGAAGTCGGCGCTGGCTGAGGTGGCCTCCAGTTCGTCGAACTCCGTGTCCCGGGCGACGAAGTGCAGACGGTTGCCGGTGTCCTTGCGCCCGTGACAGGACAGGTGAACTAGCAGCACGTCGTCCATGCCCGCGTCCCGGAAAAACCGCTGGAGCTCCTTGCGCCAGGTGCGGGCTGTCTCGTCGACCACCACGGTCACTTCGAACCCGCCGATGGCCGGGTCCTTCAAGGCGTCCGTGAGATGCCGCGCGTCAGCGGCGGCACCTGGGAGCTTGCTGAAGCGCTCATCGTCGTGCTTCTGGTTCGCCAGGACCAGTGCCCGCCTAGCCATCGGCGGAGTCTCGCATCGCGTGCGCGATGAAGGCTTCGATAGCCGCCTTCTGATCCGCGCGGCCGGTATGCGTCACGCGGAGCACGTGGTCACCGTGCTTGATCTCGATGGTTCCGCTGTTCCTGCGCGCCAGCCAGTCCTGAGACAGTGCGATCAGTGCTCTGAGCACGGGCGCACCAGCCAGACCCAGCAGCAACGAGGTGTACAGGACGGGCTCACCGGCCCGCGTGCCCTGCGGTGCCTGCTCGGCAGGCGGATGCTCCAGGGACAGGACATCAAGATCGCGGATCTCCTCGATCAGATACGTCATGTCCCGGTCGGCAACCTCGGGACCCTCAGGATCGTTCAACGCCAACCGCACGTTCATGGGCGAATGATTCATACTCTCCCCCAGAAGACACCACAAAAGGCTGAGCATGCCACAAATGCCCTGCTGGGACGTGCAATTGGGAAAACCGACGATATGGAGCCCAGTGCGCTGATGACCCGTTGTTCCCCGAGGCCGGACTGGAAGCAGTACAAACTCACCGATCGCTCCACCCTGGTGATCGACAAGAAGACGACCGTCGCGGACGACGCGCTCAGCAACGAACGCTAGGAGGCACCGGCTCTCCCTCGGGGTTGTTAGCGCTGACCTGCCTCCCTGAGTACCGGGTCGGCGCTCAGGCAGCACGTCCTTGCGGAACGGTCCGTACCCTGGCGCTCGGTCACACGGCCTGTTGGACCCTGCCGCTCGGCCAGAGCATTCCGTGCGGGGTGCGGACGGCGATCCACTCGCCCTTCGCGGGCAGGCCGACGATTTCGACCGGCTGGGGCTCCTTGATGTCGAAGGGAGGGTGGCCCTTGCGGAACTGTTTGCTGTGGAAATCCAGCGGCATCTTGATCCTTTTCTCCTCGCAGGAGAGGACCAGGAATTCCTCGGCGGGCGGCGTCGCGGTATGGGGGTGAGGCAGGATGACCGGGGGGGCTGTTGGGCGTTCGATCACTGCTTTCATCAGCATCGGGGTGACCGGGAGCGTAGGGAGCTGTAGAAGTGCCGAAATACGTCGTGAGATCCAGACTTTTCTGACAGTCCACGGGCAGACGGCAAGCGTCAGAAGCGCGAACACGATCACGCCGAGTGCGGCCAGACCGCTGGCAGTGCCGTGCAAAGCGGTGATGACGAGCCGAGCGATCGAGAGCCCTTCGCCACAGATCGTCAGCAGACAAGCCGTGATGCACCCTCCTACGCGGGTGATCGACCGGAAGACGGGATCCCGGGACCTGAGTACGGCGCGGGTGGCCGCGTGCTGGGTGGGCCACCGCGCCTTGGGCCAGCCTCCCAGCGCCCTCGTCTCTTCGAAGTCCTTCAGTTGGCCCGCCGTCCAGAGCAGGGTCCCTCCATCGCCGGGCAGGGTGAACAGCACGTCACCGTCCGGTGTCGTGGTGCTGGTCAATGTCGACGGGCGCCAGCTACCCATCACGGAGTCGCGGGCCAACCATGCCGGACGCTCCTCCCCTCGCCCCGCGTCGATCAGATCGTCCCGGTGGACGCTGAAAATACCCAGGGAGTCGCGCAGTCGGATATGGAGCACGCCCGAGAAATGGCTCTCCGCGCGGGGGTGAACCCGGAGCCCGTGCGGAGTGGTGAGGACCGGGCGCAGATCCAGGGCAGCTTCGGCGCCCACGGAATCCGCCATCCGACGCCGGAGCGCCGTCCGCTCCGGTTCGGCCATCGGCCTGCGGGCCATGGGCACATGGCCCAACCGGTCGTCCGCCCTCATCAGCGGCTGCTGCCCGGTGCCATCGAGGCACTCGTACACATAGTCGTACAGCGCTGCGACAGTGACGAACCCGTTCGCGGCCACCGCCCCGCACCCCAGGCCGCGAACGAAGTGCGCGGTGTAGGGGCTCGGTTCACCCCGTGCGGTCGCGTCTGCGGACGGCTGGCCCGGCCCGCAGCTGGTCATGACGTATCGCCCTCGGCCGGCAAACTTGTCGGCCGGCACGCCCCCTCCCTTCACGGCCGCTGTTCCGCTGAAGCAGCAATCCAGGACGATGACGATGGTCCGGGCCCCGCATCCTTCGACGAGGTCGTTGATGTCCGAGTGTCGTACCGCGGTCCCCCGCAGGTTGGCGGTCCGGGTGTTGTGGGCGCACAGGTACAGCAGGCCGTTTGCCTGGTGAGTCAGGCCGTGACCGCTGTAGTACAGCAGGAGCTGGTCATGCCGGGTGGCCTGTTCGAAGAAGGCCGTCATCGCTTCCAGGATCTGTTCTGAAGTGCCGTCCAGTACCTCCGTCACCTCCCACGGCAATCCCGTTACGGTGTCCTTCAGCGCGTCACGCAGGTGCGGTAGGTCGACCGCCGGGCCGTGCAGCCGCGAGAGCTCGGTGTCGCGCGGGAACTCGCCGTTGCCGATCAGGAGGGCCCGGTATCTACGGGCGGGCTCATTCACGCGGGTTGTCATCCGCCGGGTCTGCGTCCGCCGGTTCCAGCGCCCCTTCGGCGTTGCCGAAGGTTCCCGCCTCGGCCCCGGTTGCCGCCCGCAAGCCGTTCTCGACCGCTGCGCGCATGGTCGGGTTGTCGACCGTCCTGCCAGTGAGTGTGAACTCGTTCTGGACGCCGTCCACGGTCCACCTCAGGTGGACCGCACGGTCACGGTCGCGCTTCAGCCATACGGTGATCGCCGCAACGGCCCCGGTGACCACCGCCGG
The DNA here is from genome assembly GCF_040613735.1 of Streptomyces sp. NPDC006235. Classification (NCBI taxonomy): domain Bacteria; kingdom Bacillati; phylum Actinomycetota; class Actinomycetes; order Kitasatosporales; family Streptomycetaceae; genus Streptomyces; species Streptomyces sp. NPDC006235. The sequence goes on along the minus strand of NZ_JBEXSR010000031.1, from coordinate 37,822 downwards.
GCCGACGGCGATGGCAACCTCTGTCAGACCCATGCCCTTGCTACCCGGCTCGGCGGCCGAGTGCTGGTATGTCACTTCGGTCTCGCTCGCGAGTCCTCGGTACAGTTCCCGAGCCTGAGGCAGCCATCGATCATCGTCTGGATCGAACCGGCCGTTTCCAGCAGTAACGGTGACTTTCATCTGCCGCACCTTCATACCCCCCCGGCCTCTGAATGTGGCCATGCATGTCCCCGGCTCAATGTATCGATGGACGACCCTCGCCACCTTCGGATTCGCTCCGTGTGCTTCCGCGCGCCCCTCGTGAAGCGACGCGCTCCGCCTCATCGACCCCGGCCTGCGTGAGCAGCTGGAGGCGCTGCCCGCCTCTGCCGCACTGATCGGCATCAGCACCACGGAACGGCGATCGCCATTGGCGTCGACAACGCGTCCCCCATTCTGGTCTGCACCGGCAGCGGCACCGGCGGCGGCAGCACGACCATCCTGCGCACCGTCATCGCCCAGTTCCTGCACCAGGGCGCCCACGCCCTGCTCCTCGACGCCACGCGGATCTCCCACCTGTGGGCGAAGGACCTGCCGACCGTGACCCACCGCGGCAACGTTGCCGGCATCCACGACGCCCTGGTCGGCGTCGCTACCGGGCTAACCGACCTCGACGACGACCGCCTCGACGACGTGCCGCGCCTGATGGTCGTCTTCGACCAGGCCGACGACACCGGCGCTACCTCGCTGGCTACTGGGAGACCTTCCGGCAGGAGGGAGTCCCGAAGAAATCCCCGGCCATCACCGCGCTCGCGTCGGGAGCCACGTCCCCACTGGGCCTGACCAGCTCGTCCCCGCGGCGCGGGCGGATCGGCGGTGCAGGACGGCCACATTCCAGCGCTCCAGCGTGTCGGCCTGCGGGGTGTCCCAGAGTTCGTCGTCGTAGGAGATGCGCAGGTGCAGCTCGGAGGGGTCGCCGGGGAGCGAAGAGGGGTCGATCACTGCGGCAGCGTAACGAGGCTCGCGCGCGCTCGTGGACGACAGAGCCCCCGGATTCCAGGCTGTGGTATCCGGGGGCTCGGAGTCGTGGAGAGGTGTGGAGGGCGGGTCAGCTCTCGGTGGAGTCGTCGGTGGGACTGTCCGTGCGGCTGCGGCGTGCCAGGAGGAGAACGGCTCCGCCTGCTGCGATTGGCACGGCCGCGCCGCCGATCAGCCACGGTGGCGTCGGCTCCGGTGTGGGCGAGGGAGCCCGTCGGCGCCTTCGGCGTGGAGTCCCCGACCGGGGTCGCGGCCACGGGCGAGGAGTCGGGATCCGGTGTGTCGCTGCCCGAGGCGGAGGGCGTGGCCCCTCCCGTACCGCTGCTCGGCTTGCCCGGACTGGACGGGAAGTCGGTGGGCTTGTGCGTCGGCTTGTCTGAGGGGTCGGGCTTCGGGCCGGTGGCTGTCTTGGCGTTGGTGACGGTCACGGTCACCGGGGCGCCGGGGCCCGCAGTGAACGTCTTCGTCGGCTTGTTGAGGTCGTAGCCGGCGGGGGCCTTGATTTCCTTGACCCAGAACTGAGTCCTGCGGCTCGACACGGGCAGTTCTCCGGAGGCCGTGCCCTTGGCGCCCGTGGTCAGGGTGAGCAGCGTCGAGGTGCCGGTGCCGATGTTCACGGTCGCGCCGGGCAGGAGCTTGCCAGTCTTATCGTCTTTGGCCTGCAGGAGGACCTTGGCGGCCTTGAACGGGTCGGTGATCGTCAGCCGGGTGGCGGTGCCAGGGGTGACGATGACGTCCTGGTCGGCGACGACCTCGTGTAGCAGGCTGCCGGAGGCCGTCTGCTTGAGCCGGTAGACGCCCGGCGCGAGGTCGGGGAAGGTCAGCTTTCCTTGGGCACCGGTCTTCCCGCGTCCGTTTTCCTGGCCGGTGGAGTCGAGCAGTAGGAACACGGCGCCGGGCAGGGGATCTCCGGCCGCATCCTTCGCAGTCATCTCGACGCTGCCCGCGTCCGGGGCCGGTGTCTCGGCAGAGGCGGCCGAGGCCGAGGGGGTCGGTTCGGAGGGCTCGGCGCTCGCGGTCGGCGCCCAGGTCAGGGTGCCGGCCGCCATGACCGTGACAGCAGCAGCGGATCGGACTAAACGTGCATGCACGAGAAAGAGGACTCCTTGGGACAGGGGACGGGGAAGGTCATCGGCTGCGGCCAGAGTCCGGGGCGGGAGGTGTCGGGGGGACGGGTGTGCTGCCGTGCTGTTGCTTGCCTGTCGGGGTGGCGACGTACACGGCGCGGCGGGTCTGGACGGGGATGTCTTGGACGGTGCGCTGCAGCGGTTCGGTGGAGATGAGCGAGGCGGTGAAGGCCGCGACGAGCGTGGTGGGCGTACCGAACGAGAAACGCGCCGTCCAGTGCGGCTCGCTGGGGTACCCACCCCAAGCCCGCCAGGCCAGCTCGCTGGAACCGCCGGTGGCGTAGCGGTGGCGTACACCGCCGAGTCCCTCCGGGGTGAGGAAGGTCTGGGTGCCGTCGGTCTTGACGGCGTGGCTCCAGCCGCGGGTGAGTAGCGGCGCGTACGCCTCGTACGGTGCCGTCTCGTCTTGGAACAGCCGGTCCCGGTCGCTGCACTTGTCTTCGAGATAGAGGTCGAACAGCTACTAGGACTCCCGAGACCGTCGAGGTCGACTTCATCACCCCGCTCCACCTCGCCGGCAGCGGTTACCCCCGCCTGGATCACACCGTTCCCCTCCACCGTGCCTGCGGATGGAGCCACCGCCTGGAGCCCGACCCCGACGACCAGTGGTGGACCTGCACCACGTCGCCGAGCCGGACCGGCCCGCCTGGTACGCCAGCTTCGGCGCCCGCACGCCCGTCGAACTGATCGCCGCCTTCACCGACGCCCTCACCGGCCCGGCCCCAGCCGCTGACGCGCCTTGCGACCCGCACGGAGGGCTCCGGCAGGCCGGCTGGTCACCATACGGCGACAACGGCCTTGCTTCCCCCGACAAGACGGCGTACGTCGAGCGGTTGGGAACACCGGCTGATCCGGAAGCCTGGTTCGTCGCGGTCACCCTCGGCATGCACCAGAACGTCTGGCAGGCCCGCTTCGGTGCGCACACTCCGCCACACCTTGTCGCCGCGTTCACCGCCGCGCTCGGCGATCCGAAGCCCGTGTACCGCACCGACAGCGGGCGCAGTCTGCCGACCCTTGACCCGAACGTCGTCATCCGCCGGGCGACCGACGTGCTCGTCGTGTACGTCGCCGGCGCGCTGGAAGACCGCGTTCACTCCCTCGCTGCCCGGCACACCACCACGCCGACGGCCTCGATCCCCTCACGGCCAGCGCCGCCCAGACACGGCCGCAGCCGCTAACCCTCCCTCCCCGCCCGGAAGCACATAGCCCTTGCCCCCTTCCTCCCCCAGCAGCAACACGGACGGATACGACCTCGTCCTGCGCCTCCTCCTCGGCGTGCTCGCCGTCGTCGTCCCCCTGTCCCACCTGGCCTGGCTGTCCGGCAACATCACCGCCTACCTCACCGGCACCAGCTGGGCCCCCTACCAGCCGACCAACGCCCTGCTCCGCCCCGAGCAGGTCTGGCCCGACGCAGGAGAAACGTCCCTGCTGATCGGTGCCCGCATCGTCCCGGTTCTCCTGCTCCTCGCTCTCGGGGCAGGGGCGGGCGTCCTGTGGGCCCGGCACAAGAACCGAAGCGGCGGCCGGAAGAAGATCACCGACATGGCCAAGGCCCGGGACATCGAGCCGCTGATGGCCAAGGCGATCACCGACAAAGCCCGTTCCCTGCGTCCCAGCCTGAAGGACAGCAAGCACATCGACGCGAAGGACACCGGCATCCTTCTCGGCAACCTGCAGGGCAGCCACCACGAGGTACGGATGGGGTTCGAGGACGTCGCCGTCGCGATCATGGCGCCCCGGTCCGGCAAGACCACCTCGCTCGCCATCCCGTCCATGCTCGGCGCACCCGGCCCGGTCCTGCTGACGTCGAACAAGGCCGCTGGCGACGCCTTCACCACCGCCTACGAGGCAAGAGCCCGGGTGGGGGCGGTGTGGACCATGGATCCACAGCAGATCGCGCATGCCGCCCGCGAGATGTGGTGGAACCCTCTCGCCAGCGCGACCACCTTGGACGGGGCGAACCGTCTGGCCGGACACTTCCTCGCGGCCTCGGTGGACGCCTCCCAGCAGGGCGACTTCTGGTCGAAGGCCGGCAGCAACATCTTGTCCCAGCTGCTCTTGGCCGCAGCGCTCGACGAGCGGCCCATCACCGACATCATGCTGTGGCTCGCCTTCCCCGCCGACCGCACTCCGCTGGACATCCTGCGCGACCACGACTTCGCCGCCGTCGCCGCTCAGCTCAAGGGCACCGTCGAAGGCCCCCCGGAAACGAGGGACGGCATCTACGAGACAGCCCGGCAGTACGCCTCCGCGCTCCTGAACGCGGAAATCGCCGCATGGGTGACGCCGCAGAAGGACGTCCCGGAATTCCGGCCGGAGCAGTTCGTCACGTCCACCGACACGCTGTTCCTACTCAGCAAGGATGGCGGCGGCGGAGCCTCGGCGCTGATCGCCGCGTGCGCGGACTCGGTGATGCGGGCCGCGACCGCGCAGGCCGAACGTGCTGGCGGGCGCCTGGATCCGCCCATGCTGGCGATCCTCGACGAGGCCGCCAACGTGTGCAAGATCAGCGACTTGCCGGACCTGTACTCCCACCTCGGCAGCCGCGGGATCATCCCGATCACGATCCTGCAGTCCTACCGCCAGGGCCAGAAGGTCTGGGGAGACGCGGGCATGGACGCCATGTGGTCCGCCTCGACTGTCAAGGTGATCGGCAGCGGTATCGACGACCCAGACTTCGCGGACAAGCTCAGCCGCCTGATCGGTGACCACGACGTGGAGACCACGTCCACTTCGCACTCAGAGTCCGGAAAGAGCACGTCGGTGTCGATGCGGCAGGAGCGGATCCTGCCCGCCGACGCGATCCGCGCCCTGCCCAAGGGAACCGCGATCTGCTTCGCCACCGGCATGCGCGCCGCCATGCTCGACCTCCGACCGTGGTACCGGGAGCCCGGCGCGGAGGAACTGACCGCGGCGTCCGCCCGCGCGTCGCAGGCAATCACCGCCCGCGCCGTGGCGAAGCACGCTCCGACACTGTCCGACTTCGGGCTGGCCACGTGATACTCGACCTCTTCGCGGGGCCGGGCGGCTGGAGCAGGGCACTGCACGTCCTCGGCGTGCGCGACGTCGGGCTGGAATGGGATCAGTGGGCGTGCAAGACCCGCGCTGCGGCGGGGCAGTTGACCATCCGGATTGACGTGGCGATGTATCCGACCTGGCCGTTCATCGGCCGCACGCGCGGCGTGATCGCCTCGCCGCCGTGTCAGGCGTGGAGCGTGGCCGGCAAGCGCCTCGGCCTGGTCGACCAGCCGCTGGTGCACGCGGCGGTCGAGGACCTAACCGCCGGGCGCGACACCCGCGAACGCCTCCTCGCCGGATGCCGTGACGAGCGCTCCCTGCTCGCCGCCGAGCCGATGCGCTATCTGTACGCGCTGAACACGGTCGGCGAGCCCGACTGGGGCGCCATGGAGGAAGTACCGGACGTGCTGCCCTTGTGGAAGCAGTACGCGGCCGTCCTGCGTGGGTGGGGGTTCTCCGTCTGGTACGGGATCCTCAACGCGGCCGACTTCGGCGTCCTGCAGACCAGGAAGCGGGCGATACTCCTGGCCTCCCGCGTCCGTACGGCGCAGCCGCCCACGCCCACACACGCTCAACTCGCCGAGCCGGATTCGCTGTTCGGTCCGGGCCGTTCCCGCTGGGTCAGCATGGCCGAAGCCCTGGGATGGGGCGCGACCGACCGGCCCGTCCCCACCGTCTGCGCAGGCGGCGGGCCCGGCGGCGGCCCTGAACCGTTCCCGTCGGGCTCCCGCAAGACGCTGTCCGACGCCCGGGAGCGCGGCACCTGGATGCCCCGGCCGGACGGGGTGGTCCTCAAGTCCCGCCGCGAAGGCGCGGGATGGGCGGCCCGGCATGGCACCCGCGAAAACCATGCCGCCGACGCTCCGGCGCCCACGTTCTCCGCCGAGGCCCACCGCTGGTCCTGGTCCCCACGCAGCAACAACCAGGCCAACGCCACCGTCCGTCCGCTGTCCGAGCCGGCGGGAACGCTGTTCTTCGGGCACCGCGCGAACGAGTGCACCTGGGTCGCTGAACCCGCCACACCTACGGCCACGGACACCGACGCGCCGGCCGTTCCCGAGCCGATCCGGATCACCGCCCGCGAGGCGGGCCTCCTGCAGACCTTCCCCGCCGACTACCCCTGAGCCGGCAACAAGGGCCAGCAGTTCTCCCAGATCGGCAACGCCGTTCCCCCGCTGCTCGCCGGCCAACTCCTCGCCCCGCACCTCGGCGTCACCCTCGACCCCGACGACTTCACCCTCGCCGCCTGATGCCCCACGCCCCCGAATCCGACGAAGACGACCTCGACGCCATCGCACCGCCCCAGCCGGTGTTCCACGTCGAGCAGGCCCTCCTAGGGGCCCTCCTCCTCGAACCGCACCGCCTGGACGACGTGAGCGGCATCGCCGCCGACTCGTTCTCCAGCGCCGCGCACTCCGCCTTGTACGCCGCGATCAGCACCGTGCCGCGGCCCGACCCCGCCGAGCACGCGAAGAACACCAAGTGGCTCGACCGCGTGCTCGACGCGGGCCGGGAGCGGGCGCGCGGGCTGACCGCCTCCTACCTGCACGCCCTCGTCCAGGTCTGCCCCTGGCCCAGCCACGCCCCCGCCTACGCCCGGATGGTTGAGGCGGAGCACGCCCGCCGCCGCCTGCTGACGGCCGCCGAACGCCTCGTCCACACCGTCCATGACGTCTGCCTCCCGCACCCCGTCCAGACGGTGCTCGCCGAGGCCGATGCGCTCGCCGCGGTCGTGGACGACATCGCGAACCGCTTCCCCCCGCGCTCCGGCGTCCTCCCCCGCACTCCGGCACCGCCCCCCGCCCTCGCCCCCGACCACACCGAGGCGGTCGAGGAGGAGCAACTACTACTCGCCACCGCCACCGCCCGCCCTGGCGACATCGACTCCGTCCGGTGGCTGATCCCCGACGACCTCACCCTGCCGCTGCACGCCGGCCTGTGGCAGTGCCTGACCACCCTCGCCCGCCGCAGCGAGGCCGTCGATCCCGTCACCGTCCTGTGGGAAGCCCAACAGCGCGGCCTGCTGGACGACGGCAGTGAACCAGGCGAGGTCCTCCGCATGCTGGCCGAACCGGCCGGATCCCTCGAGCACTGGGGCGAACGCGCCCTGCAGCGTTCCCTCCTGGCCATGGCCGAGCACACCGGCCGGCGCATCGAGGCGTACGCCGGCGACCCGGCGAACACCCCCTTCCAGCTCGTCGTCGGCGCCCGCCGCGCCCTCGCCGACATCGCCGCCGTCCGCACCCGCTGGCAGCACGCCACCGCACCTCTACGTTGCCCGCCTCCACGTCGGCGACCGGCGCCCGCCACCCGCGCCGGCCCGCCGACCACCACGGCCGCACACACCGCCGGGTCCACACGAGCAACCCGATAACCCTCCGCGTACACCGGTGGCCGGACCCCAAGGCCCGGCCACCGGAGAGACGAGACCCCCACGTGACTCCCGCCATCGACGCCCGTGTCCGCCTCGACACCCACCCCACCCACCCGAGCGCCGTGCAGGCCCACCTCACCGGCAGCCAGGCCCACGTCGCTCTCACGGCTCTGGAGGCTGCCGACTGGAGCACCGCTGCCACCAACGTCCTGGTCCTCGCCCGCATCGATCACGAGGAGTCTCAATGACTGAGTCAAGCCACCTGCATGGTCTATCGAAGAGCGCCGAGGCCGATGTCTTGCCTGTGCAGCTACCGCCGCCTCGCCGTGCAAAGGCTGGTTCCGCAGTGATTTCGCCGCCGAAGATCGACGATGATGGAGCCCCTCGCACCAGACGACGACAAGGGGTGGGTGACGTGGCCAGCCTGATCAGGCGCCAGGAGTATCCGGTGAATGTGGACTACAACGGATGGGCCTTGCAGGACTTCGACGACACGCAGGTTCCTGTGCTGTTCCCTGAGGGTTTCGAGGGCGACACGTTCCTCACTGCTCATCCTGGGCGTCTTGATTTCTACAGTGCCGGGCACACCCACACCGCGTCCCTGACGGTGGAGATCTGGGACCGGGAGCCGGCGGTGCCGGCCGGAGATTGGGACGAGACGGCCCTGGCCGGCATCGTTTGTTCTTCGGGCAAGTTGCGCGCCAGGGGCATGGCGGCAGGACCGATGCCGGAGGCGATCGAGTTGTCGGACGGGCCGGGCGTCTGGACGGTGCGAGTGGTGTGTACCGGCCGTGAGGCGGCATTTGCGCAGACTCAGCACGGTGTGGTCCACGGGGTCGAGCGCTACATCGCACAGTTCTGGCCGGACGCCTAGATTGCTGAGGGGCGGCTCGCATCTCCCGAGCCGCCCCCGCACCTGGCCAAGGGCGCCTACGAAGTGATCTCGACCATGAAGCCGTCGTCCGGTCCGTCTATGACTCTGTTCTTGTCGTAGAACTGCGCGAGCAGGATTCCTGCGTCCCTGTTGTGCTCCTTCTTCACGGGCAGGACACTGAAGTTGCCCGGCTCAGCGAGCGGGTCGTAGTCCGAGTGGCCCGATCCCTCATACGTAGATGCCATCGGGTACTCATCGCATTCCCGCGCGTATCCGGCTGACGTCGCGTAGTCCTTGCCGAAGTACTTCCCGCAGTTGTAGGTAGAGCGGTTACGGTTCAGCTCCCGGCGTTTATTGTCCCAGTACAGGCGCGTCAGCGCGGGATCGGGGCTTTTACCTGGAACATCCTTCTTCGCCATGGGGGGCTGCGTCATCCCCGGCTTGGTGAACGCCTTCTGGATGTGCAGGGCCACCTCCCGCTCCGGAGCACCGGCCGCCGTGCTGTACCTCAGCGGCGTGAGCACGGCCCACGAGGCGGCCCCCGCCGCTGCGTTAGGCAAGTATGGAGCCTTGTCCCAACGGGGCGGCAGCATGAACAAGTCGCCACCCGTGATCGGCAGCGATGACCAAGCAGGCGGTGCCTTGAGGCTGATGTTCGGCACGTACACCGCGGCGATAAGATCGGTCTTAGCGCTGTCGTACCCCTGGCCGGCGGCGACGGTCAACGTGTGCTTGTACGTGTCCGCACCCAGCAACTGACTCCACGTCCGGGTGAAGGGCATCTTAACGCCGCCCTGCGTGTACGCCGCCGTGGACGGCCAGAGATGGGTGATGCTGCCCTTCGTCGTGATGCCCATCGCGGCAGCGCCGTTCTCCTTCGCCGCGGTGAAGTCGGTGAAGTAGTACGTGACCGTGATGGTCCTGCTGTTCTTCGGAATGGTGCCGATGGCAAGAACATCGAAGTGACTGGTGCCGACCGGCTGCCCGTTGCGCAGCCAGACCTGTTCGAACTGTTTACCGGAGCACAGCGCGTAACGGGACTTGATATAGAACGTCTTCGTCGCCAGTCCCGCAACGCACTCCTGAGTCGTCATCGTGTGCGGTGGCTCAGGAAGGCTGACTGCCGTCGGCGCTCGGGAGGCAAGCGGCTTACGCCCCGGAGGCTGGTAGCGTGCCGAAGCCTCCGTGGCGAGCGGAGCGAAGGTCTTGGCCTGGCCGAGCGTCTCACGAGGCAGAACGGCCTGCGTGGTGTCCTCGCTGGAAAGGCCACGTAACTTGCTCGGCTGCTGTTGAAGTTCGGCGAGGTCGAGCGGCTCGGAGTTCACCGGCCGCATGTAAGACTCCATGCTCAGCGAGTCAGACCCGTCAGCCTGGGCACTACTCAAGGGCATGAGCAGTGATGCCACCAGCCCGGGCACCAGTACGGCAGCCGCGCGTATTCGAGCCCGCGCGAGCACACGTCTTATCGTCATCCAAACCCCTGTTCTCAGGTACACGCCAAACGACTTGACCCCAACAGGGCTACCGGACACAGGGAGTCCACAACATCCACGTGATCCCCTCTGGCTTGATCAGGATTGAACCTGACTCAAATATGCGTTCGAGTAGTTGTCTTCCCGGACCCTCATTGCCTGGTCGGCGCGAGAGGTTCGAAGGCTCGGTTGTCACGCAGGAGGGCCCACAGGACACTGGCGGCCGGCGGGCGAGTGCGATAACGGCCTGCACGTGCTTGCAGCCCTCACCGCGCTTCTTGAGGTAGAAGTCCCGGTTCGGGCCTTCGCGGATGATGCTGGTCTGTGCCGACAGGTAAAAGACCCTCCGTAGACGTCGGCTACAGCGCTTGGGCCTGTGCAGGTTGCCGGTGCGACGACCCGAGTCCCTCGGCACTGGCACCAGCCCCGCCGCGGAGGCCAGATGGCCAGCGTCCGGGTAAGTCGACAGGTCACCGGCGGCTACGACGAACTCTGCACCGAGGATCGGGCCCATACCGGGCAACGATTCGATGATTTCGGCCTGGGGATGGGTGCGAAATGTCTCGCGGATCTGGCGGTCGACGCGCTTGAGTCGGTCATCCAGGCTCAGAACCTGGGCAGCCAAATCGGCGACGATCTGCGCGGCGACGTCCTCACCCGGCAGTGAGGTGTACTGAGCCTGAGAAGCCTCCAGCGCGGTGGCGGCGACTACATTGGCGCTGCGGACGCCGCGGTTAGCATGCCATGACGTCAGCCTCGTCAGCCCGCGGCGACGGATGGATGGCGGAGTCTGATATCCGGTCAGCAGGACAAGGGCGCCCTTGTGGGCCGAGTAGTCGAAGGCACGTTCCAGTGCGGGAAAGACACCGCTGAGCACGTCACGCAACCGATTAATCATACGGACACGGTCGGCAACCAGGCCCGACCCGGTGTGCGGTGAGCAGCGCCAGGTCGGCTGCCAGCCGGGCAGGCACCTCGATGGGCGCGAAGTCGCGGCGGTGGCGGGCAGTTTCGGCGATGATGTTAGGCGTCGCGCGCATCGGTCTTGGCTTCACCACGGTAGGCGCCAGCCATGCGGCTGACGGTACGACCGGGCACGTAGACAGCCTGCTGGCCGTGGACGGCGAGTAGGGCCAGCAGCAGAGCAGATGCTGTTCCGGAGATGTCCACCGCCCAGTGGACCTCATTCGCCAGGTCGAGTATCTCGCCGAGCGCGGTCAGGATCGCCGTCTCATCGTTATCGATCTTCTTCGACCAGAGTGTCCCGCCGGTCTCGTCAACCACCGCCGCCCAGTGATGGACCTTGCCCGCGTCGATCCCACACCAGGCTTGACCGTACCGCTGACTCACTCGTCCTCCTCGTGCCACACAGCTGTGCCGTCGGCCCGAGGAACGCCCCGCTGTCCGCTCCGTAAACAGCGACCGCACAAGGCGCGCACATCTCAATCAGCAGCCAGGGCGCCCCGGAGAGCCGGACGGCCACTCCTCGCTAGCCACCACTGGCAGGCCCTACTCAGCCACATCCAGCCCTCCCGGGCCGCACAACAACTTACGGAGCCCTACTGGGCCGAGAAGGCCGCCAAGGCCCTGACCGCAGACGGCTTCATCACCGAGATCACTCCCCGGCTCCGCGAAGCGATCGAGGAGGAGTGGACTTGGGCCAACTACCCGATGCCCTGGTGCACCCGGGCGGAGATCCGGGAGGTCTCCAACGAAGCCCAGAAGATTTACGACGACATCCGCCACGGCCGGCTCATCATCCACGCCCACGCCGACGACAGCGGCACCACCGTCGCCGTCGGCACTTACCGCGACAACGGCAAGAGCGTCTACCTCCACGGCGAGAACCACCTGCGGCAGATCGCCGACACCTTCGATTCACCCGCCCAGGCTCTCACCGCCTTCGAACGCCTCCACGGCGACACCATGTGCCCCGGCCTTGCGCCCGTGACCGACACCGAGCGCGCCGTCGCCCAAGCCTGCACCTCGCTCGATATACCCGCCACAGAAGCCGAACCAGCCGCCCCGGAACCGGAGATCGTGCCCGCCTACGCCGCCGATGCCGGCGATCACGACGGCCTCCTCGACCAGTTCCTCGCCGCACACAGCGACTGGGAGAAATGGCGCACCATCCCTATTGAATCGGCATGTTGAAGCCGATCTGACAAGGTGGCGCGATGAGCAAGTGGCGTGTCTTCTGGGTTCCCAAGCCGGCACCGATCGCCCCACCGCGGGCCCGTTTTCCGGCGGGGTGGACTGACCTGGCGGAGCGCGAAGCGTCAACCGGCATCCGGCCCGGTGACCCCATTCTGCTGGCGCCGGACTACCGCATCGACGAACTCCTCAGCCTGTACACGCGCAGTAGCCCCTTCCGGGGATACACGAAAGAGACGAAACGGAACTACATCACGGACCTCTGTCTGTTCCTCAACTTTCTGTGTCAGCGTGGAAAGGTCTGGACCCAGGCGGTCGAGTCGGATGTCGACGACTTCCAGTTCTGGCGCCAGACGTCGCTCGAGAACCCGGTGCGGGTGGGCGGGAACAAGTGGAATCGTGAACTGGCCGCGTTGATGAACCTGTACACGTGGGCGATGAAGCCGGGGAACGAGTTTCTACCGCGCAACCCGGTGCCGGTGCATCGCGTGGTCGGCCGGCATGGGCAGATCGTCGAGGTGCCGGATGGGAGGGCGAAGACGCCCGGGGCAGCAATGTCCACTGGCTGACACCTCGGACGTTCCGGCTCTGGGTGGACGTCGGGCTGCGCGGATATGGCGCTGACGGTCTTCCCTCGCCGGGATGGGTGGGCCGCCTGGAGGACCGCAACATTGCGTTCGTGCGCTTGCTGACCTCGTCGGGGATGCGGCGGCTGGAGGGTGCCTCGCTGTTGACGTTCGAGGTGCCGTCACTGCGTCTGGAGGGGGGCCGTTACTACACGGGGCGCCTCGCGGCGGCGGTCACGCGTTCCAAGAAGGCCCGTACCTACTACGTCGAGGCTCAGGTGGTGGGCGAAATCGAGAACTACGTCGACTCCTCGCGTGCCGAGGCCATCCGCTCGGCGCAGGCCCGGGGCCGGTACGACGGCGTGCCGGGGATGCGGCTGGTCACCCGGGTGAGCCGGGGACCGAAGCCGACGGTGTACTGGTGCGACCGCCAGGGCGTCACGGGCCGCGTCGCGCTGACGCAGGCGACCGCGGACGAACGGATGACGTGGTACACCGAAGGCCCTGAGGGGCCGGAGCCGTTGTGGTTGTGGTTGTGGCTGAACGAGATGGGTCTGCCGTTCCAGCCGCATTCGTGGAACAACGTTTTCGCGGGGGCGAACCGGCGATGCCGGACGGTGCTGGATCCGGAGCCGGAGCGTCGGCTGGACCCGCATCGCAGTCTGGCTCCGTATGCGACGCCGCATTCCTGCCGGCACAGCTTCGCCCTCTACATGCTGGTAGTCCTGCACCACTTGATGGATCAGAGGTTCGGTCTGAGCCCGGAGGAGCGGCGGGACTACCGGCTGCTGTACGGGGATCCGTGGCGGATGGTGCAAGACCTGTTGGGTCATGCGTTCCTTGAGACGACCCGCGAGCGGTATCTGGCCCCGGTCGCCGATCTTCAGCTGCGGTCGCTGCTGACCACCGCATCCCCGTTCCGCGAAGGGGAGCGGCCAGCGCGGGAGATGGATGAAGTGTTCGCGCGTCTGGCGCGGGAGGCCGAGGGCATCCAAGACATCGACGCGAAGCTGCAGGTCACCCCGCGGACGACGGGGTGAACCGGCGCGGGCGTACGGCGCCTTTGCCGACAACGCCGGTGCGCAGGCCACCGGTTCTGACGGGCGACGGCCTCGTCGTCGAGCACCGCGATCGATCGGGAGCCGTTGCCGTCTACGACTTCCATACTCTGCCGGTCGAGGATGCCTTGCGCCGGTCGCTGGCCCGCCTGTTCGCCGCGCGGTGCGTGCCCAGCCGGTGGACCTCGCACCACAGCAGCAGGTACTTCTGGCTGCCCTTGCAGGCGTTCACCGCGTACCTGGCCACGCTGGACGCACCGGTTGCCGACCTCGACCAGCTGACCGCGGGGGTGTGGCAGCAGTGGAGGCTCAGCCGACAGAACACCCGGTTCGGCTACCGCCAGATCACCACCGTGCGGGGGCTGCTGCTGGACGATCCGCGGCTGTCCGCGGCGACACGGGAAGCGCTCGCCCGCCGCGTGCTGCAGCCCACGGTCAAGGAAGTGTCCTTCCAGGGTGCCGAGTTCGACGCGATCGTCACCACGGCGCGGCGAATGTTTCGTGCCGCGCATCTGCGGATCACGGACAACGCCCGCCACCTGGCCCAATGGCAGTCGGGAACATTCCCTCGCGACAGCGAGGCATGGCTGCTGGGTGAGGCGCTGGACTGTCTGGCCCGGACCGGTGAGGCGCCCCACGACACCCGGGTGCGTCGCTAGCGTGGCCGGGTGCTCGCCCGCTATGCACGGGTGGTGGGCGGGGAGCGGCCCGAGCACACGTGGCAGCGGCTGTTCTTGTCCCGGATGGAGACGGTCGCGCTGGGGGTGCTGCTGATGGCCGAGCACGGCTGGAACCTTTCGGTGATCAACCGGTTGAAGGTGCCGCAAGCGGCCCCGGACGCCAGCAGCGACGGCCCGCGGATCTACCGGGTCGAGCTGGAGAAGCACAAGAGGGGCGCGGGCCGGTACTTCGAGACCCGCAACCTGACCGACGACGGGGCCACCTCCCCCGGGCGGCTCATCACGAAGGCGCTGGAGGCCACCGTGTTCGCCCGCGCGGCCGTGCATACGCTGAGCCCCGGTACGGACCGCTTCTTGATCTGGCGCTCCGCCAGGGCTCCGCTGGAGGACCCGCACGACGAGAGCGGCAAGAATCCGGGCATCGGGGTGTTCGGGTTCGGCATCTCCGGCAGTACCGCCAAGGAGTGGGCGACCCAACAGGGCTTCTCCTCTTCGCCGTTCCGCAGGGGGCGGCGGACGGTGAACACGCTGCATCGGCGCGCGCCCGGACAGAACAGTCAGGCCACGCACGACCGCGTCTACGCGCTGACTGATCCCCAGGTCCGCCAGAGAGCGGTCCCTGTCATCGCCGAGGCAGCCGAAGCCGTCGTGACCCAAGCCCACGCAACCGTGCTCGCCGCCGAACTGCGCGAGGGAGCCGATCCGGGCGACCAGCCGACCGCCACCGCCGACTGCCATGACTACGACAACAGCCCCTATCCCAGGCCCGGCGGCGGCTGCGGGGCCTCGTTCCTGATGTGCCTGGCCTGCCCCAACGCTCGGATCCACCCCGCTCACCACAGCCGTCTGGCCTACCTGCATCACGCACTCGGCAACCTGCGCACCGCCCTGGACCCGGGCCAGTGGCACCGCCAGTGGGAGGACGGACACGCCCGCCTGGAACACCTCAAGGGCCAGCTCGGCACCGCGGTGTGGACCCGTGCCCTGGCCGACGTGACCGACACCGACCGCGCACTCATCGCCCTGCTGCTCAACGGAGACCTCGACCTGTGACGGCCACCCCAGCCCCTGTCCGTGTCCCTCCCGGACCCGACACGCCCGTCATCCCCGCCCACCGGATCGCCGGCGGCTACACCGGGCCCATCGCGCGCTACGCGGCGGCGCCGGCCTGGCCGCTGATCCCCATGAACGCCAACCCGGGCGTCACGCACAGCACCATCCACTGGCCGACGTTCCCCGACCCGTTCCGTGAGGAGATGCGGCTGGCCGCCTGGACCTTGCTCAACGGTGAACTGCCCGCGGTGTTCCTGCGTGAGCGACATCCCACCTGGCGCTCACGCCAGGCACCCAAGGCGCTCTGCCAGACGATCGGGACCTGGTGTCGGCTCGCCGTGTGGCTCACCGACCGGGGCATCACCACGCTGAGCGACTGCACCACCCAGGTACTGAGTGAGTACGGCCGTCACCTGCGCGACAGCGGGGCGGTCCGCATCACGGTGCACAGCGTGCTGTCGTGGCTGACCCGGCTGTGGGTCTTCGACCAGCTCAGTGGCCGTCCCAGTGGAGTCGGCCGCCCGCCGTGGGAGACCGAGGGGGTGGACGACTACCTGCCGCCGGCGACGCCGGGCGGCGAGAACGCCGCCGAGGCGATCGCCGAGCAGACCATGGGCCCCCTGCTCGTGTGGGCGATCCGCACGGTCGAGGAATTCAGCGACGACATCCTGTCGGCCTGGGCCGAACACAACCGTCTGCATGCGCAGGCTGCCGGCAACAGCGCCACGCCCGCCTCACGAGCCGCGCTTCGGGCCTTCATGGACCGCATCGATGCCGATCAGCTACCGATTCCGACCACACAGTGGCTGGGCAGAACCACGATCGCGGGCGCGTACATCGCCGCGCACTCCGGCGCCTCCCTGAGCCAGGTCTACAGCGCCACTCGTAATCACGGCTGGCGGCAGGCTGCCCTGGATCGGCCCGGCCCCTGCCCGCTCCGTGTCCAGGTCACCGGCAAACTCGGCGGCCTGCCCTGGAGAGAGACCGTCGACTACACCGAAGCAGGCTTCCTGATGCGTCAGTTGGGCACGGCGTGCTTCATCGTCATCGTCTATCTGACCGGGATGCGTCCCGGCGAGGCGGCCGGACTGCGCAGCGGATGCTGCCCCGACCCGGAGCCGAACAGCACGGGGCGGCACTTGATCACGAGCACTGTGTACAAGACCGCCCGCGACGAAGACGGCAACCACCGCTCCGAGGGCGAAGTCCGCGATGCCCCCTGGGTGGCCATCGCCCCCGTCGTGAATGCCATCCGCGTTCTGGAGCGCATGGTTCCGCAAGGACAGCTGCTGTTCGACCACCACGCCCACGACCTGCGCGGCACCCGGGCCGGCACTGGCTCTCTCACCGTGCACACCCTGGGCACCCGGGTGGAGGACTTCATCACCTGGGCCAACCACGAGGCAGCCGCCCGCGGGCTGGCCCACGAGGTGATCCCGCCGGATCCGCATGGCAGGATCGGAACCGAGCGGTTCCGCAGGAGCCTGGCCTGGCACATCGCCCGCCGTCCCGGGGGCCTGGTCGCGCTCGCGATTCAGTACGGTCATCTGCGGACTTTCGTAGCGACCGGATATGCCGCGCGCAGCCGGGACGGCATCCACGACCTCCTCGACGTCGAGACGGCCCGTGCCACCATTGACACCGTCGCCGACCTGAATGCCGCTCTCGAGGACGGCCTCGGCATCTCCGGGCCCGCCGCCCGCCGCGCCATCAAGGCCGCGGCCACCGCGCCCCAGTACACCGGCACCGTCATCACCGCCCGGCAGGCCCGACGGATCCTCGCCAACCCCCGCCTGGCCGTCTACGACAATCCCCACACGCTGCTGATGTGCGTCTACAAACGCGACAAGGCCCTGTGCCACCGCGGTCTCAAGGACACCCCCAGCCTCGACCAGTGCGTCCCCGCCTGCGCGAACATCGCCCGCACCGACCAGCACGCCACCAGCCTCCGCCGCCGCGCCACCACGCTCGCCCAACAGGCAGGCCACGTCCCCGGCCCCCTGGGCGAGCGCCTGCGCGACAACGCCGCCCGGCTGCGCGACCTCGCCGACGCCCACCACCGCACCCACATCAGCCTCCAGGACGGCACCGCATGAGCCCCGCGCCCGACGAACGCGACCGGATCCGCGCGGCCGTGGAGCGCATCCTGCAGGGAACCGCGCAGCGCTCCAACGGCGCGCTGACGATCGTCGCCTTGGCCCAGGAAGCCGGCGTTCCGCGCAACGCGCTCACCCAGCGTCACCCGGACCTCAAGAACGACTTCTACGCCCAGGTCAGGGCACTCGGACAGACGCCGCACTCCGAGATCCGCCTACGCCAGCAGATCGTCAAACTGAAGGAACTCCGCGCCAAGGACGCCACCGAACTGGCCCAGTTGCGGACCGACGTCGAGCACCTCGTCCGCGCCGTCAACCAACTGACCGCGCACAATCGACAGCTGCTCCACACGCTCTCGCAGCCCAACCCCACCGTCCGGGCGCTACCGACCCAGCCGCACCCGGGCCCAACCCAGTGAACCGCTGCCCGATGTCCGATCTAGAGGGACGTTTGCAGTGATCCGCGCCCTTCGCCGTCCCGATCCCGGCGACGAGCTGTCGGCCGGAATTGCTCATGATGCGGCTCGTTCGCCCGTCATACGTCACCGGAGGTCGCGAGGTGCGCCAGCTGCCGCTGCCACGGCGGGTTGGGGCCAGCGACCGAGCAGGTCAGGGCTGCGACGTGGGTGGCGAACCTGCATGCTTCCGCGACGTCGTCGAGCCCGAGACTGACCAGGCGTCCGCCGAGGAGCCCCCGGGCGTCGAGGTGGTGGAGTAGTCCGGCGGTGAAGGAATCTCCGGCGCCGACCGTGTCGAGGACTGGCGCGGCCACGGCGGGCATGCGGATCCGTTCCCCGTCCAGTGAGGCGAGGGCGCCGTCGGCGCCGAGGGTGATCACGACGAGCCGTGCCCCGGCGGCGTGCCAGGTGTCGCACGCCTGCTCGGGCGGGATGCCCGGCAACAGCAGCTGCAGGTCGTCCTCACTGAGCCGCAGGACGTCGGCGAGGCCGCACCAGTGCGTGAGCCGGTCACGGTAGACCTGGGGGTTCACCAGCAGCGGTCGGACGTTGGGGTCGATGCTGATGGTGGCCTGCGGAGCGGCCTTGGCCAGAAATTCCTCGACGACCGCCGCGCCGGGCTCACGGACCAGTGCCAGGGAGCCGGTGTGCACACAGGTTGTCTCGGACAGGTTCACCTTCGCCAGTTCTTCCGCGGTCCACTGCCAGTCGGCCGTGTTCTGTGCGTGAAAGGAGAACGTGGCCTGTCCCGTGGCGTCCGGTTCTGTTATGGCCAGTGTGCTGGGTTCGGCGGCGGCGACGGCGTACGACAGGTCGACGCCGGACGCCTCCAGGTGAGCCCGGAACAGGCGGCCGAACACGTCACCGGACAGCCTGGCGAGGAAGCGGGCCGGAGTGCCGAGGCGGGCCAGGGCGACCGCGGTGTTCGCGGGTCCGCCGCCGGGCAGTACCCGCAGCGCGAGTTCGTTCGCGGCGCCTGCGGGTTCGGTGAAGGCGTCAGCGACGCACTCTCCTAGGACAGTGATGTGACGTGGACTCATGAGCTGCTCGTCTTTCGCAAAGTACGGGGAAGCACCTTCGCGGCACAGAGGAAGCTGATCAGCTGCGCGTGGGCGGCGGTTACGGAATTGCCGACGTCCATGGCCCCACACGGAATGCCCCGCCGAAGTCACTGTGCGTCGGCGGGGCATCCGCGCAGGTGTCAGGTGCCGGCGCGCCGGGCCATGCGCTGTTCGGGCGATGACAGGTCCCATGCTCCGACCGTGTATGCGACGGAGTCGACGCCCGTGGCGCCCATCTGCACGCGCCAAGGTCCGTCGCCGACGGGGTAGAAGCGCAGGGTGAGGCTCCGGCCGGAAGCGGTGAAGACCTCGGCGACCGAGTGGTCCAGCAGGATCCGCAGGGTCGCTGTCGGTCTCTCGGACGGCAGCCGCCAGCTGCCGCGCTTGGCGCGGGAGTCGAGGGAGGCGTGATCGCGGTCGACGACCACTTCGCCGGTGACCTGGTCGTGCACGATGTCGAGGTACTCGGTCCCGTCCGGTGAGGTGAGCAGCCGCAGGCGTCCCCCGCGCTCCAGGGTCACCATCAGGTCGGTGGCCCGGGCCACCTCGCCGAGGTCCACCGGCTGTTCGGCGCTCGCCTTGCCCGCGGCGGCGATACGGCGTTCACCGCGCATGGCGAGCAGTTCGCGGGCGGGCTGCTGGATCAGCTCGCCGTCCGGGTCTGGCGACACCTCACGGGGCAGGGACAGCATTCCCGCCCACCCTGCCTCGTCGGTCCACTCGCTCGGGGCACCGACGTACTCCTCGTCCCGGGCCTCCCAGATCCAGGCCCACATCAGCCAGCGGCCGTCGGGTGTGTGCAGCAGGGCGGGTGCGTAGAAGTCGGGGCCGTAGTCGAGGAGTTGGGGTGACGCGGCGTGGAACTCGCCGTCCTGTTCGCGGCCCGGCCAGTAGATCGCGCAGCTCGCCCCGTCCTGCGGGTCCCAGGCGCTTGCGAGGACCGCGCCGGTGCCGTCGGGGAAGGCGGCGTACTGAGCACACTCCCAGCCCTCCTCGGTGTTGCGGCCACCCGGGAGGGGATGGGGCGGTCGGGCCAGGAAGACGCCCTCGTACGACCACTCGTCCAGGTCCTCGGAGGCGTACTGCAGGGCCGCGCCGCGTCCGTCGGCCAGGGCCGCACCGACCAGCATCCGCCAGCGGTCGCCGTCCCGCCACACGTACGGGTCGCGGAACATGGTGGTGCCCTCGGGCGCGTCCGGGATCAGCAGACGGCCGCGCTTGGTGAAGGTCGTACCGCCGTCGTATGAGACAGCCGAGGTGACCGGCTGATGCCAACGCCCGTTGTGGCGGGCGGAGTAGAAGGCGGTGAGGCGGCCGTCGTGGGAGACCGCGTTGCCGGACCAGACTCCGTCCTTGTCGTCGCCGCCCGGTGTGGGGGCGAGGGCCACCGGAAGGAGCTCCCAGTCGATGAGGTCCGGGCTGCGGTAGTGGCCCCAGTGCATGTCGGCGTGGCGGGCGCTGTGCGGGTTGTACTGGAAGTAGACGTGGTAGTGGCCGTCGTGGAAGACCAGGCCGTTGGGGTCGTTGATCCAGTGGGCCGGCGGGCGGAGGTGGGCCGCCGGGAAGTGCGTGTCGAGCGCCACCACCGCCCGGGTCTCGGTCTCAGTCATTGCCGCGCTCGTCGTAACGGCGGCGGACGGCCGCGGCCTGCTTGATGTTGGCCTCGGACTCCTGGAGCGAACGCTCGCCGCGCTGCCGGGTGCGCTCGGCGAGGTTGTTCATGTGGCGTTCGAAGCGGGCCTGGTACCGCTCGCGCATGACGGCGATCTCCTCGGCGACCGCGCCGGTGCGCGCGGCAGGGACCGGCATCGGCTGGCTGGCCGGGCGCACGGGCAGGCGCTGCTCCAGCGGCAGGATCGTGGCCTTCGGGGACGGCAGGGTCTGGTACCAGTACGCCGTCGAGGCCCAGTCGTCGGCAAGGTGGTTGCCGTGGCCGTGCTCGATGGAGACCTTGATGCGCTCCTCGAAGCGGACCGGGTCGGCCACGTGGAAGCGATAGTTGACGGAATAGCCGGGGACGTCGGCCTCGTGGAGGATCGCGCCGTGGTAGAGGTAGGCGTTCTTCTGCATCCCCCAGGCGTGGTTGAAGTAGTCCTCGGTGCCGGTGCCGTGCAGGGAGGGCGGCCAGCTGGTGGAGCCGTCGGGCAGGAAGTCGTCGTCGATCCAGATCATGTCGTTGCCCTCGCCCCACCAGCTGCCCTGCCGGTGGTGGACGGAGAGGTTGCAGCCGACGTAGTGGCCGCGGCCCTCGGTGTCGAGGATGACGTAGTTGTCCTCGCCGGTGACGTCGACGATGTTGACCTCGGGGCTGTTGGTCTGGATGTCGGGTGCCCAGCCGTTGCAGGGGTTGTTGCGGTTCCAGCGGGCGTGGAAGTAGAGGGTGTCCTCGGGGAGTTCCTCGGGGAACAGCTCGTAGTCGATGTAGAAGTACTGCTGGATTGGCAGGTCGTTCTCGTTGACCAGCTCGATGCGGGCGCGCTTGTTGAAGGGCATCGGCGCCCAGCAGTTCAGGGCCGCGCTGCCACCGAAGATCAACGACTCCTCGGGCTTGGCGGAGACGGTGAACAGGGCCGACTGGTAGCTGTTGGGCATGCAGTGGCCGATGCCGAAGAAGTCGCCGAGCGGGACCAAGACGGCGGGCTCCTCCTCGTCGTCCCAGGTGATGCGGATGAGGACCTTGCGGTAGTAGTCCGGGTCCGGCTCCTCCCAGTTGACGCCGAGCGCGTTGTGGATCTCCATCACGGGGGCCACGGTGTCGGCTTCCAGTGGGTCGATCAGGCCGGGGCCGAGAGTGCGACGGCAGAACTGGGTCATCCAGATGTGGGTGATCTGGCCCGGGCCTTCGAGGTCGGCCAGGACGCGGCTGGAGTGGGCGGGGGTCGTCCAGTAGTCCTGGTTGCGGCCGCGCTGGTCCCAGCTGGAGACACGGGCGGTGCGGGCCCGCATGGGGCGGGTGAGGTGTTCGAGGGCGTGCGAGGGCATGGGAAACTGACCCCTTCAGTGATGGTTCGCTGAACTCGGGCGGCGGGAGACTGGACCTCTCCTGCCGCCCCCTTGCTGTTGTGGATGTGGCTCAGGCCGGGCAGCCGCAGGACTCCCGGTAGGTGATCTCCGGCTTCAGGCGGACGGTGCGCGGGCGGGACGTGAGGCTGCCGTCGATACGGCTGAGCAGCAGCTCCATGGCCGTGGCCCCGATCTCGTGGGCCGGCTGCGCGACCGCGGTGATGCCGGGGCGGAACAGATCGGTGTGCGGGAAGCCGTCGAAGGTGGCGAAGGCGAAGTCCTCGGGCGTGGTCAGGCCCAGCCCTTTCGCCGCCGCCAGCACGCCCACCGCTGTCTCGGTGCCGGCGGCGACCACCGCCGACGGCCGCTGCTGACGCAGGACACTCGTCATGCGCTCGCGGGTGTCGTCCGCCCGTCCGCTGCCGGTGACGATCAGGGTTTCGTCGACGTCGATCCCCGCGTCGTAGAGCGCCTCGAGGTAGCCGCGCCGCCGCTCGGAGATGGTGGACACGGCGGTGTCGCCCGCGGCCAGGGCGATCCGCCGGTGGCCGTGGTATTCCACCATGTGCAGCACCAGCTCCCGCATGGGTGCGGTGTTCTCGACGCCCACCTGGTCGGCCTTGGCTCCGTTGAGGCGGTCGATCAGGACGACCGGAGTGCCCTGGTCGATGACCGCGGTGATGGCCTCCAGATGGGACCGGGCAACGGGCGCGATGAGCAGGCCGTCGACCCGCCGCTCGGCGAGGACCTCCAGCGCCCGGGCCTCCAGCTCCGCGTCCTCGCCGGAGTTGGCCAGCAGCACCGTCAGGCCGGCGCCCATGGCCTCCCGCTCGACACCGCGGGCCATCGCCGCGAACGCCGGCTCGGACACGTCCGTAAGGATCAGCCCGATGGAGTCGGTTCGTGAGCGGCGCAGCGCGCGGGCCAGGCTGTCGCGCCGGTAGCCCGTGGCCCGGATCGCGTCTTCGATCCGGGTGCGGGTCTCGTCGCGGACCGGCCGTGTGCCGTTGATGACGTGGGACACGGTGGACGTGGAGACGCCGGCCATCCGTGCAACGTCGGAGATCGTGGCCACTGCTGCTTCGCCGCCTCCTCGTGTCGTCGGACCGATCCGTGATCC
Organism: Streptomyces sp. NPDC006235; assembly: GCF_040613735.1. Lineage (NCBI taxonomy): Bacteria > Bacillati > Actinomycetota > Actinomycetes > Kitasatosporales > Streptomycetaceae > Streptomyces > Streptomyces sp. NPDC006235. The sequence continues at coordinate 14,691 of NZ_JBEXSR010000031.1, read as the reverse complement.
AGTCCGTACCTGCATAACGCCAGACGGTCCACCGGTCCATGCGGTTGGCCGGTTCACCGTCCACTCGTTTCCCGTGATCACTAGGTCATCGAAACGATTGCGCAGACCATCGCACGCCATGGCGCGGACCGTCAATGGCTGTGGCCAGCACGAAGTGGCCCACTCCTGGAAACTTCTCTGTCACGCGGTATTGACACGCCGGGGCTCGCGAGGCACCTTTCATCGAAACGTTTGCGTCAACGACCGCAGAGCCGCCCCGATGCCGAACATTCGAGCACACCGGACATCCATGCCGGAACAGACGGCCTGCACCAATACCGAACCCCTCGGAGCCCTGCCACCCCCACGCCGGTTCCGCCTCCCCACCCAGTTCCCGGAAGGCATCAGCACCATGGCGACCTCCCCTCAGCCCGCGACCCCGACGTCGAGACGGCCGTCCGGCATCTCGCGCCGACTCCTGCTCACCGCCACCGCGAGCGCCCTGTTCGTCACCGCCACGGCCTGCGGGTCCGCAGTGAACACGGCGGACGGATCGTCGTCGGACGGCCTGATCACGCTGTCCATGCACAACCCGGACAGCAAGACCCAGGACCCGGCGACCTGGCAGATGGTGCAGGAGTTCAACAAGAAGCACCCCGATATGAAGATCAAGCTGGAGGGCCAGCCGGTCGACCAGCACGAGCAGCGCATGACCATCGCCGCCCAGAGCGGCACGCTGCCGGAGATCTTCTGGGTCTACGACTCGCTCGCGAAGACCATGGTCAAGAGCGACGACCTGCTGGACCTGACCCCGATCCTCGCCGAGAACGGCCTCAAGTCGAAGTTCGCCCCGAGCATGCTCGCCGGTTTCCAGCAGGACGGCGTCCAGTACGGCCTGCCGTACCAGGCGCTGGTCACGGGCTTCTACTACAACAAGGCCATCCTGGACGAGCACAAGATCGCCGTCCCCGAGACCTTCGAGGACCTGCTCGCCGCGGTGAAGAAGCTGAAGGCGGCTGGCGTGGTGCCGATCGCGCAGGGTGCGAACAACTCGTCGTTCAGCGTGTGGGCGTTCCTGACCATGCTCGACCGCTTCGGCTACGAGGCGAAGTACCAGGACATCCTGTCCGGCAAGGCGAGCTACGACAACGCCGACTTCCTGCGCCTGTACAAGCACGTGGAGGAGTTGGCGAAGGCCGGCGCCTTCCCCTCGAACATGAACACCCAGACCTACGCCCAGGCCGTCGCCTCCTACACGGACGGCAAGGCCGCCTTCCTGGACGCGGGCGTCTGGGAGGCGGCGAAGATCCAGAAGAGCACCGTGGGCAAGGACACCGGCTTCTGGGCGGGGCCCACCTTCTCCGACGGTGTCGGCGAGCAGAAGCTCGTGATGAACGTGCCCTCGGCGCCGTTCGTCGTCAGCGCCAAGGTCAAGGACGACAAGAAGAAGTACGCCGCGGTGAAGGCGTTCATCCAGTTCTACTACAGCGACGCGGGCCAGAAGATCCTCGTCGACAACGCCCAGCCGCCGGTGACGACGTACGAGCCGGACGTCGACGCCGCGAAGAACTCGGTCTTCGCCGCCGTCCTGGCCGAAGCCTCGAAGCCCGGCTGGAAGAGCCCGAAGGCCCAGCCCGACCTGGTCGTCTCCGCGGCCACCGCGAGCGCCATGTACGACAGCTTCTACGGCGTGATGGGCGGCAGCCTCAGCCCCGAAGAGGCCGTGAAGAACGTCCAGAAGACCATCAAGTAGTCACGCTGCCGGCGCCCGCGTGCCGCTCGGGGCGGCGCGCGGGCCCGGACGACGGGAACAGCATGAACTGGCTCACCACGCGCCGGCACTTCACCCTCATGGTCGCGCCGGCCCTGATCATCTACAGCCTGTACATGATCTATCCGATCCTGTACTCGCTCTACTACAGCTTCACCAACTTCGACGGCGTCTCCGCGAACGGCTTCGCCGGATTCGACAACTACCAGCAGATGGGCCAGGACGACGCGTTCTGGACCTCGATGCGCAATACCGGGATCATTCTCGGCATCGCCCTGTTCCTGCTGATCCCCCTGGGCTTCCTGCTCGCGATCCTGCTCAGCGGCCGGGTGAAGGGCAGCGGCGCGATGCGGGCGCTCGTCTTCGCCCCCGCGATCATCGCGCCGATCCTCGTCGGGCTGATCTGGATCTTCATCCTGGACCCGAAGATCGGCCTGGTGAACGCCTTCCTGCTGGCGATCGGGGTGCCCGCGCACCCGCAGTGGATCGGCGGTCCCACCCTCAGCCCGTACTCGATCGGCTTCGTCTACCTGTGGCAGCAGATCGGCTTCGTCCTGACCATCTTCTACGCGGGCCTGCGCATGCTGCCCCGTGACGTGATGGAGGCCAGCAGCCTGGACGGCGCCAGCCGCTGGCAGCAGCTGCGGCACATCCAGATTCCGATGATGCGCGAGACGTTCGGCATCGTCACCGCGCTCGTCGTCACCGGCGTGTTCAAGGTCTTCGAGCTCGTCTACGCCCTCACCGGCGGCGGTCCCGTCCACCTCTCCGAGGTCATGGTCAGCTACATGTACCACATCACCTTCACCACGCAGCAGTACGGCTACGGCATGGCCCTGGCGGTGGTGGTGTTCGTGGTGGGCTCGCTCGCCTCCGCGGCCACGTTCTTCGGCAACCGCCGTAAGGGAGAAGTCCGTTGAGCATCGATACCGAGGTCAAGATGCCACTCGCGTCCCCGGCGGCTTCCGGCGAGACTCCGAGCAGGCCGCGACGCCGCAGCCGCGGCAGGATCGTGGTCTCGGCGGTCGCCTACCTGATCACCTTCGTGATCCTTTTCCCGCTGCTGTGGATCATGCTGTTGTCCTTCCAGAGCAGTGACACCATCCTCAACGACCCGTTCTCGCTGAGCAATCTCACCCTGGACAACTACCAGCAGGCGCTGGAGACCCTGAATCTGCTGGTGATGTACAAGAACACCCTGATCCTTGCCGTCGTCTCGGTCACGGTCGGGCTGGTCATCTCCTACATGGCCGCATTCGCGCTCACCCGAATGGTCTTCCGCAGCGGCCGGCGCCGCACGCAGAACACCCTGCGCTTCTACTTCCTTGCCGGGCTCGCCATCCCCGTCTACATCCTGCTGTTCCCGGTGTACCGGCTGGACATCGCCTTCGGCCTGTTCGGCACCTACTTCGCGCTGATCCTGCCGTACATCGCGGTGACGATCCCCTTCAACATCCTGCTGCTGACCGGCTTCCTGCGGGACTTCCCCGAAGAGATCGAACAGGCCGCGGTGATGGACGGGGTCGGGCTGTGGCGCATGGCCTGGAAGGTCGTCTTCCCGCTGATGCGGCCGGTCATCGCCACCCTCGCCATCCTCAACGTCATCTACGTCTGGAACGAGTTCCCCTTCGCGGTCACCCTCATCAACGACCCGAACATGACCACCGTCTCCCTCGGCGTCTCCCAGTTCCAGGGCGTCTACAGCGTCAACTACGGCGCCATGATGGCGTCCGCCACCCTCGTCCTGCTGCCGCAGCTGGCGATCTACGCGGCCTTCCAGAAGCAGGTCATCGCGGGCATGACCGCGGGCGCCGTCCGCTGACCCCCACGCACACCCACCTCCCCAGTTCGCGAGGAGCCGTCATGCACCCTGACCAACCACCCGCCCCGTCCCGCCGCACCCTGCTCAAAGGCGCCGCCGTCTCGGCGCTGACCACCGTGGCGTTCCTGGCCGCCACACCGCCGCAGCCGGCCGCCGCAGCCGTCCCGGAACGCCCCGAGCCCGACGCGCGCGCCCCCAAGGCACATCCGCCGTACGCCAAGATCGTCGGCCTCCTCTGAGCAGAACCTCGGCCTGGCAGAACCCATCAACTGGAAGGACACCCGTGGCCCGCACCGTCTACGACGTCACCACCTTCGAGGGCAGCGTCTCCCCGCAAACCGACATCGGCAAGGTGATCAACGAGATCATCGCGGACATCAAGTCCAAGCAGACCACCCAGAACACCAGACCCGGCGCCGTCATCTACATCCCGCCGGGCCACTACGACCTGCTCACCCGCGTCGTCATCGACATCAGCTTCCTGACGATCAAGGGCTCCGGACACGGCTTCCTGTCCCGGGCCATCCACGACGACACCTCCGACACCAGCAACTGGTTCGAGGTGCAACCCGGCTCCAGCCACATCCGGGTCAAGCACACCGACGGCAACAACGAGGCGTTCCTCGTCCAGCGTTCCGGCGCGCCCGCCGAGGTCGGCCGGCTCAACGGCATCGTCTTCCAGGACTTCTGCATCGACGGCGTGGCCTCCACCAAGCCCTACGTCGAGGGCAACCACAAGATCGGCATCTCGGTCCAGTCGGACAACGACTCGTTCCGCTTCGAGGGAATGGGCTTCGTCTACCTCACCCAGGCCATGGTCGTCCGGGGCGCGGACGCCTGCAGCTTCACCAACAACTTCGTCGCCGAGTGCGGCACTTCCATCTCACTCACCGGCGCCTCGCAGGTCGCGAAGATCACCAACAACTACCTGATCAGCGCCTGGGCGGGCTACTCCGTCTTCGCGGAGAACGCCGAGGGCATCCTCATCTCCGGCAACACCATCCTGTGGGCCTGCAACATCACCCTCATCAACTCCAACCGCTGCAACATCTCCGCCAACAAGCTGCTCAGCAACTTCCCCAGCATGATCGCCCTGACCAACGGCAGCTCGGAAAACCACATCTCCGGCAACCACTTCCGCCGCGTCTCCGGCGACGGCACCAGCACCCGCTTCGACGACCTCTACGGACTCGTCCACGTCAACGGCAGCGACAACTCCGTCACCGCCAACCAGTTCTCCTTCTCCGTCCCGGCCGGCAACATCAGCCCGTCCGGAGCCGATCCGACGATCATCCTTGTCGCTGGCGGCGACCGTAACTACCTGGCCACCAACAAGATCAAGGCCAACCTCGGCGTCAAGGTCGTCCTTGACGCCTCCTCCACCAAGACGAAGATCCTCTACAGCGCCGAGGAATCCCAGCTGCAGGCGTACACCGACAACTACTCCCTCGTAGCCACCCCGTAAGTGGGCCGCCAGCGCGGGCACCGGACTGCACAAGCAGAATCCCGGTGCCCGCGCACACGCACGTGTGATCCCTCACCACCGTCCCAGCCACTCGCCCACCGCTTGCTCGCAGGTCGGCGAGGTGCTTGTCCCGGGAGTGTCCAAGAGACGGCGGATCTGATGATCAAGGAGACGCGTCTGATGACGCAGTCCTTCCCGCAGTGGTTCAACACGCTGCACTTGACAGACATCCCATGAGCTGGCGTGTCAAGCGGCGAGCGCGTGAGCTCGGTTGGACCAAGCTGTCGCCTCGTCGTACGGTGTGCCGGTTTTGAGGCAGCCGTGCAGGATACCGACGAGCCGGTTGGCGAGTTGGCGCAGGGCGGCGTTGAATTCGATGCCGCGACTTCGTTGCCGTTCGTAGTAGGCCCTGGCGCCGGCGGAGACTCGCAGCGCGGAGAAGGCCTGGGCGATCAGGGAGTCGATGAGCCGGTCGTTGCGAACAAAGCGGGCGGTCACGACTTTCTTCTTGCCGGAGGCACGGGTGATGGGGCTGGTGCCGGCGTAGTTCTTGCGGGCCTTGGCGCTGGCGTAGCGGTGCGGGTCGTCGCCGAACTCTGCGAGGACCCGGGCGCTGAGCAGCGGGCCCAGTCCGGGCTGGGAGCGGATGATCTCAGCGTTCGGGTGCTGGCCGAAGTAGTCCTCGACCTGCCCGTGCAGGAAGTTGACCTGCTCGTTCAAGGTGACCAGCAGCGCGACGAGCGCACGGACCGAGTCGGCGTAGGCCGCGGTCACAGTGGCGGGCTGGCCCAGGTGCTTGGCGCGCAGTACGGCCTGGATCCTGGTGGCCTTGTCGGCGATGTTGCGCCGGCGGGCGCGCTTGAGGGCCGCACTGATCTGCGTGTTCGTCAGCTTTGCTGCCGCCGCCGGATCAGGTGCCTTGGCCAGCAGCTCCAGGACGTCGGGCGCGTCCAGGTCCTCGAACGCCTCCAGGGCGGCGGGGAAGTAGTCGAGCAGGGCGTGCCGCAGCCGCTGCGTGGTGCGGGTCCGCTCCCAGATCAGGGTCTTGTGGATGCGCGTCACCACCTTGATCGCTTCGGCGTCGGCGGTGTCCCCGGAGATCGGGCGGAGCTGGTGGGAGTCGGTGCGCACCATGTCGGCGAGCATGTGCGCGTCGGCCGCGTCGCTCTTGGCCCCTGACACCGCCAAGCGTTCCCGGTACCGGGAGGCCTGCAGCGGGTTGACCGCATACACCGTGTAGCCCGCAGCGATGAGCGCCTGCACCCACCGGCCCCGATCGGTCTCGATCCCGATCACCACCTCGTCCTTGCTGTCCTCACCGAGCTTGGCACCGATCATCGAGTGCAACCGTTCGATTCCCGCCACGCCTTCCGGCAGCCGAGCTTTGGATAACCGGCGGCCGGCGGTGTCCATCAGCTCGACGTCGTGGTGGTCTTGGGCCCAGTCGTCCCCAACGAACAGCAACTCGTCCTCCGTCATCGACCTCGATCGGCAGTAGCCCGCACCAGAACCATCAGCGACCTAATAAGGCTGTGCTCACGCCGCAACCGGGCGGGCACGACATCCCATCAGCGATTTCGCTCCTGGCCGACCGGCAGGGGCACGATCTGTCAACAGGACTCGATGTCCAGGGAACATAGAGTGCTCACCTGCCGGCGGCTACCGGGCACCGAGTCTGCCGGATGGAGCCTCGGTAGGTCTTATTAGGGAACGTACCTTCTCCGACGACACCACCCACGCAATCCACGAATCCCAGACCCTGCGCATCGAGCGCGTCCACGAAGCCGACCCGCGTGAGGCCGCCTGGACCGTGGCCGCGTACAAGACGCCCGTCTCCGACCGGATGTGGCACCTCACCGCGACCGGTACTACTCCTGCCCCGTGCTCCAGACCCTGCTGCACCACCTCGCTGAAGGCGACGGGTGGGACACCGCCATCGGTAGCCCCGTCAACAAGAAGACCGTCAGCGCCGCCACGAAGCCCCTCACCGACGCTGGCTGGAAGCACACCGTCGACGGACGCTGGATCCGGTGGACAACTCCGTCCGGGGACGCTGGTATCCAGTTCGACGCCTTCGCCGCCCAGCAACCGAACAGCACGCTCGTCACCTGGACCCTCTGGGCCGGCCCCAGCATCGACCGCCCAACCTGGGCCGTCACGGCTTCCCCCTATACCCCCAGCTTGCTGCTGGCCGATCTCGCCGAGACCCTCGCCCACGGCACCGGACCTCGGACGCACACCCCCGTGAAGGTGAGGCACACCGCGCACCTCATCACCACTCCCACAGCAGCGCTCCCGAGTGCAGCCACGGCACAGGCCAGCCGATCCCACTGACAGCGTTTGTGCTCGGCGTGTCCATCGCTGCGCGTGCCACGGCCAGGAAGACGAATCGCTATCTTTCTTGGATTTTTTGGACTATAGCTGTTTCGGAACAGTTGCATGGAACTGTTCCATGCTGTTCTCTGGAGCGGTATGGGGCGAGAAGAGTCGTTCAAACCTGAAGTTCTTCGGCAGTTGCGGGAACTAGGGGGCGTGAGTCGTCGCGCGCTCGCTGACGCGGTCGGCGTCACTCAGCGGACCGTCGCCTACTGGGAGGGCGGTCAGCGCAAACCGGAAGCCCGCCAGCTGCACGCTCTGATGAGCTTCTTCAAGGTCGATGTTCATTACCTCACGAACCGGCCCAGGGGGAGTGCGACTCTCCGCGATCTTCGACGGGAAGCCGGGTTCAGCAGTGCTGACCACGCGGCGCAGGCCGTATCCGGCAGGAAAGTCATGCGCGGCATCCGCTTCGACAGCACCAAGCTGCTCCGCCTTGAACGCGGCCTGCCCGTACGTGGCGTAGTTTGCTCCACCCCCGAGCACGCCGGCCGCCTGGTCAAGGCCCTCGCCCTGGTGTACAAGGTCCCCGAGCACGTGGTCGTTGATGCATGGCGCAGAACCCGGCCTGCAGAGCCCGCCCCGGTACTGCCGAGGCCGGGTCCCCGCGCGGGGCGCTCCGCCCTCATGGAAACCTGGAACGGTCTCAATGACCGCCAGCGGATTTACCTGGAAGCCTGCTTCCTCCAAGACGTGGAAGAAGAGCGGGCAGAGCGTGAGCGCTACACGCACACCGGCCAGCGTCGCCCCGCCGCCGTGTGGCGGAAGATGACACTCGCCCTCTACGCCCCGCCGGAGATCACTGGCTACAGCCGTCTTCAGGAACGCCTCCGCGACCGCGGCGTCCATGATCCCGGCACTGGCCCCTCCATCGCCGCACTGAACCGGCGCGGCCTGATCGCTGTTCACCACGACACCGTCACGATTCCCGGAGCCGGGCTGATCAAGCGGACCCAGGTGGGGATGACCAAGCGGGGCAGGGCGGTTGCCCGCGCCGGCCTCGGCGTCTCCGGTAGCCAGTGTGCTCCCGCCCCGATGATGTCGGTGTGGCTGTGGCGGACACTGGTGCGTGTTGCCTTTGCCAGTCAGCGCGGCGGCGATTACGACTTGGTCGGCCGTGCACGTCTCCATTTGACGGTAAAGACCGGTCCTGGCCAGGAGGCGCCCTCTCGGGGCTATCTCGAGCACCGGCTCCCCGACGGCGCCACCTGGGGGCGGCACGCCTGGTTTCCCTCAGCCTCCGGCTGGAGACATATCGCCGACTACCTCGCCCAGTATCGCGAGTTGTATCCGACGGTTCCCACCGACGGCCTCGAAGACCTCATCCCGCCGCCGTACCGGACCCCGACTGTCAGTGGTGGCCCGTAGTCTGCCCGGCATGCCCGAGCACGATGAAGTACACCCGGAAGAATGGCAGTACGACGAGACAGTCCTGCGGGCCGCCAGCGCGTTTGCGCTGTGCGAGGAGGCCCGCTACAACGACGGTCTCTCTTCCGGGCAGCGCGTCGAGAAGCTGATGGAGGCCCAGGGAGTGATCATGGCCACCGTCGGTCCCCGGTTCCGCGTCACCTTCCGGGATCTCCTCAACCGTCTTTCCGGTGACCAGGCCGGGAGCCTCGTCGGTATCTTCCCCGACGAGGCACTCGCCGGCCCCCTGCGCAACCTCCGCTTCCTGGACAGTGTGGGCGTGTCCACTCAGGAGGGCTGCGACCTGCTATGGGAAGCCGCGGAGATCTTCAAGATCGTCGACAAGAAGCAGCGGCGCGGGGAGAGGTTTACTCACTTCGAGCTGGAGAGTGAGTTCGGCCAGGAGCAGGTATTCAAAGCCATTAAGGGCGGCCTCTACGAGCGGCACCGCCGGAATATCATCGAATACCCTGTCTGCGACAAGGAACAGCTGGAGGAACTCGGATTCCCTCCTGCCGTGGCTCAGGTCTTCTATCAGGATATCCCGTCTTACTGCCTCTACAAGCGGCAGTGGTGGTTCGGATGTCCTGCCTGTGCCTATCCCATGCAGGTGATTCCGCACGACGACGGCAGGACCTACGCCGTCAGGTGCCTCTACCCGTGGCACCAGGACACCGGAGCCCGCTTCACCTTCACTGCCACCCGCGACCAGGTCCCGGTCCTCCATGCCGAGGACCGCATCTACATCCCCAGCAAGGCCGAGATGCCGCTGTATACGGGAGCATCGCGTGAAACCCCAAGGGCTCGGCCTGCTGAGGGATACCGTGCGCTGGTGCGACGTGTCTGGCGCAGCACCTGCATCCCCGGACTCCCGGAACTCAGGCTTGCCGACGTCCTCAAGGAAGCCGCTGCAGGGACCCGGTTGACGGTCCGGGTCTGGCCCGACAACGACCGCGTCGACATCGAGGTCAAAGACGGTGACACGGTCGTCTTCTCCATCGACGTCAAGGACTACACCTGGCCGGGAACCCTGGCCAAGAAGCTCATCGAGGACCGCGGGGACAAGGGCGGAGCCACCTGGCTCGTAGTGCCCGACCACCGCCGCCAGCAGGTCGGCTACCTCACATCCGTCATTCAGCGAGAACGCATTGGGATGACGGCCATGGCCGCGTCCGACTTCCTGGCCCTGTTCACCGACCGCCTGAAGGAGTACAGGTGAGCAGTGGACGCTCCCCCGAGCAGGACGCCCTCCTCGCCGCGTTCGCCCTGGCAAGCCACCTCTTCCCGGCAACCAGCGACGACGGCACGCCCATCGCGTCCTTTCGGCACGTGGCCCTGCTCGCTGAACGCAAACCCTGGTCGTTGAAACAATGGGACCATCTCACCACCGACGAATACCGCGTCTTCGCCCGCGTCATCAAGAAGCTGCCCTCTTCCTACACGTCGGCCGACGCTGTCCGCGTCGCGTTCCGGGCCGTGCTGGGCGACGACAGCGAACATTCCGTGGACCTGACCGACGGACTGTTTGCACTGCCCTCCGACGGCGCGACCGGGCATGTGCTCTGCTACCTGCCCGAGCCGCCGCTGGACTACGCCGGCAGCATCATTCGCGGCTACTACACCATGGGCAAACGCCCGCGCGCGCTGGAATTTGCCGGTCCCGGCCACTACACGACCCGCGTCGCCTACCTCGGCAAGGACCTTGGCCGGGCCGCGGTCGGCCTCACCTTCCCCTCAGCCCCGGACTTCGACGAGGCTCCCGGTCACGACGCCCTTCCCCACATCGTCACCGTTCCTGAGACACCCGAGCTCTCGTTCAGCAAGAAAGAGATCCTGGAGGTCGCCGAACTCCTCAGCCGTCCCGAACGCAAGGCCGGGACCAAGTACATCCGCCGGACCGTGAAGAAGTTCCTGAAGAAGCTCCGTTGCCCCAGCGGCAAGGTCAAGGCCCTCGAGCTGATGAACGGCAGCTTCCAGATCCTCAACGCGCCCACCGGCAGCGGGAAGACAGTCCTGGTGCGGGTGCTGGCCGCGCTGATGGCCAAGCGGGACCTGCGTCTGGGGATTGTCGTCCCGGACGTCAAGGCCACCTTGAAAATGAAGCGGGACATCAGCAGCGATCTTGACTGGCTGTACCAGTTGGAGGAGCTCCCTGAGCCCAAGACCTGCGCCGCGCTGATGTCCCCGGCCAAGCGCCACGAACGTGCCTTGGAGTACGGGGCACTCATGAAGGACACGCCCATCGAGCAGTGGGACGGTAAGAACCTTGAAGATCTTGCCGAGGTGGGCTATGCGTGCGCCCAGAAGGCGTACATGACGGTCCAGGACCCGTTCCCGGCCGGCGAGGAGAACTGCCTGACGCTGAGCAAGCCCGGAGAGAGTGGCACCTACGCCTGTCCGTTCATCCCGGTGTGCGACAAGTTCCGGCCCCTCTACGAGGCGACCCGTGCCAGCGTCATCATCACCAACCACATGAACTTCGTGGAAGGAACCCTGCGAACCGGAGTCGTCTTCGACGGCGACTCCTTCCAGAACAAGCCCCGAGGGACCCGTGGAGCGTCCGTGTTCGAAGCAATGGCACGCATGTGTCATTTGCTCGTCGTGGACGAGGTGGACGCCCTCCAACTGAGTGCCATCAAGGGATGCGCCAAGGAAGCGGTCCTCGCATCCCTGATGAAGAAGTCCCTGCTGGACATCGTCGATGACGACAGGCGCAATCTCCCCCCGCACCTGCGCGAACTGCTCACGAACCCCCTCAGCCACGCCCGCTTGACCGCCGAGAACCTGCTTCTGTGGCTGGCGAACAAACAGTTGATCCTCAACCCGCCCGCGCTCAGCAAAGCCCGGGACGACAAGGACGACGCCTACCGCGACAACAAGGGATGGCGGACCGCGACGTCCCGGGACCGGGAGATCATCAACTACCTGTTCCCCGACGACCACGACGTCGACGAGCCGATCCCCGATGAGCTGTTTACCCTGCTCAACCAGCTCATGCCCGGCAAAGACTCTGACGAAGACGAGCCCGTCGAGCTGCTGCTGATGCCGGAGGGAGCCGACTGGGAGCGTCTTACCGACCAGCTCTACGACCTTGTCTCTCCACGCGGCCGGCACAACCTGCTTCCCGTAAAGCAGGCCATGCACGAGTCCATTGAGGGGACGGTCACCGAGGACACCGTACGTGCCCGTCTCGTCAACCTCATCACCGTGCGCGCCACCCTGCTGGAACTGGGACAGGCTCTTTCTCTCCTGCGTGAACAGGCGCAGAAGGTCCAGGACCATGACAGCGCCGCAGCCCGGGACATCCTCGCCATGACCTACCGGAGCACGGTCTCCAAGCTGTACCCGACCGGCATGCTGGGCCGCGACATCCACGGATACCAGGTGACTGGAATCGGTGACGACAGCAAGCCGACAGCCGAACTCCGCGAGAGCGCCACCATCGGTGACCCTCACACGTTCATCAGCGAACTCGGCCGTCTGACCTCGCTGATGGAGGCCGGGGTACGACGTCCCGTCCTTGGCCTGTCGGCCACGGCGTTCTTCCCCCACGCCTCCGGAGAGCACGTCCACGCGCCCGTGGCCTGGTGGATGCCCGACGTCAAGGAGTCCATCAGGGCCAACAGACTGCCCGTCACCAACAGCGTCGTGCCAGGCGGAGAGGGAATCCAGATCGCCGGCCTCTACGACGAGCACAAGCTCTCGGCGCTGCGGGAGATGGGCCAGGCGATCTACGAACAACAGCTTCGGGGGCGTCTCGACTGGCTTGCCCGCCACGACCCAGACCGAGCCCGCTGCATCCTCCAGGTCAACGGCTACAAGCAAGGGCTCTACCTCGCCATCGGCATGGCGCAAGCGGAAGGGATGACACACCGCGTATGCGTGCTGCTGCGCCGTGAAGATCTCGCGGAGTACAGAAACATCCTCCCCAAGGGCGTCCGCGCGATCGTCGCCGAGGAACTGGAGGACTTCCACGAGTTCGGCGACATCCTCATTGCCCCCATGGCCCGGATCGCCCGCGGCCTGAACATCGTGGTCGAGACCCGCTCGGCCATCAGCGACGTCTACCTGTGCGTCCGGCCAGTCCTCAGCATCGAGGACCCAGCATGGATGCATGGCAGCGTCAACGCGCGCGGCCAACGTGCCGCGCGCTCCTTCAGCGGGGACGACCCGTGCGAGGCGATCGAGCACGCCCGCACCGCATCCCGCGAGCACCTGGTGAAAATCCTGCGCTCCCCCACGCGGTTCTCCAGCATGCATCAGGACCTTCAGATGGAGTTGATCAGCTCGATGCTCGTGGAGCTGATCCAACTCGCCGGACGGGCACGACGCGGCGACACCGACATGGATCTATTCGTAGTCGATCAGGCCGCGTTGGGCACCAAATATACGACGGGACTCGCAGAGGTCATCCGGCTCATCTACGATGCTTGGTCACCGGAGGAACGCGAGATGATGAACCGTTTGTACGGTCGAGCCATCATCGAATTCCTGCGCTACGCCGAGGTCTCGCACTCTTTCTCCTGACCCCGGCCGGTCTAATCGAAGAGAGGTTCCGGCAGCCGCATGGCCAAGCTCACCACCATCTACACCTCTTCTCTCCTCCTGAACGACGCTGTGCTGGCGGGCCAGTACGCGTACGTGTGGTCCTTCCACGACTGGAGCGACTTCGGCGGAGAAGGACGAAAAGACAAGCCGGAGATTCTCGTCGAGTGGCACAAGTATGGTGCGTGGGCTGGGGAGAGCCGGAAGAACAAGAATCTCCCTGAGGGTGTGGACGTGGCGATGCTGTGGCCGCTCAGTATCGCCACCACCGCCCTGCAAGCCCTCGGCGAGGGCTACGTCCACCTCGACAAGCACTTCCGCTACATGATCTCCCTCAAGGAGATCGACCCGGTCAAGCTCGCCAAACTGTTCACCTACCTCGAAGCCGCGGTCAAGGGCACGTCGCTCGACAGCGCCCCCGACACCGGGAAGTCCACGCTGCCGGACCTCGTCCGTGCCACCACGCCGGCGAAGCTCTCCCTGGCCGATGTCATCCTCAACCGCGGCAGCCTGGCCCCCAACCCGCCTGACTGGGCCTACCAGGCCGTGCGCTGGTGCATGGCCGACAAGTTCGCCGGGACTCACTTCACCGAGTACGCCATGAAGCCGGTGACGCCGAAGAGCAAGGAGTCCGAACAGGCAGAGGACGAGAGGGAACGAGAGGAGACGGCCAAGTCCCGGCAAGCGGGATGGGCAAAGGACACCGAAACCGCCGCCGCTCTCGCCTACCGGCCACTCAGCGACGGCAGCGTCATCGCCTGGGACCACCCCTTCGGACCCGCCTTCGCGCACATCGGGCACCCTCCAAGCGCCGAAGCGACACAACAGATCGCTGACAACTGGTCCGAACTCCCCGATGACTGGAGCGCCCGGGACTACGCGCTCTCCCGCGTTGACACCAAGATGGCCACCTTCACCGGCTATGCCAACCCCGTCATCCACTTCCACGGCAGCAACCGGCGCATCAGCAATGCCGTCATCTACGCCAAGACGGCCATGGTCGACTGCGGCGGCGACAAGCCAGTCCTCTCCCTCAAGCTGGACGGCCCCGGAGGCTTGAAGTCCGCCAACCGATACGGACTGGAGATCGCCGCCCGTCTGGACGTCGACCACACGGGCCTGCTCGCTGTCCAGACCCGGGCCAATACGGAGATCGACAAACGCGGCAGCGGCAAATCACTCACCATGGAGGCGCCCGGCAAGGTCCGGCCCCTGCACGCCACCATGCCTAAGAGGTCCTAACAAAGGCGTTGGACGTGGCGGTGGGTGATGAGGCAGGTGGCGAGGCCGAGGAAGGCTTCGTGGATGTCGTCGCGTCTCTCCCAG